>NZ_JBWZET010000014.1:0-25485 GCF_056722145.1 Rhizomicrobium sp.
GCCCACGGCGTCCTGGCCGGCGGCCTTGAAGGCGGCCGCGATGACCGGGCGCTGGGCGTTCCATACCGCATCTGCCAGGTTTTTTCAGGCGCCGGTCAGATAGAGTCGGCGGGTGCGACGATCCTGCATACCTGTCTTGCGTTCCACGAAGCCGCCATGGAGCAGGTCGTTGAGCACGCGATTGAGGCTCTGTTTGGTGATCTTGAGGAAGCCCAGCAATTCGGCGACCGAAAGTCCCGGATTACGCGCAATGAAATGCAAAGCGCGGGCGTGGGCGCGTCCTAAACCTGCGGCAGCGAGAACCACGGCGCTTTTGGCCGCCGCATCGCGCGCGGCGACAAAGAGCAAATCCAGTCCTTGCTTTAGCGCCTCGTCGCTAAGGTATAATGCACGGGTGTCGGGCGGCGCACTGCCGCGTATTACGTCAGGCATGCTGCCATAAATAGGCCCCGTGTTATGGATAGGCAAGGGGCCAGGCCCGCCAGGAAGCGAAAGGAATAAAGAATGGCCGATGTGATCCCCTTCGATATGCGCGACGGTTCGCTGTGGTTTGACGGCAAGCTGATCCCCTGGAAGGACGCCAAGATTCACGTACTGACGCACGGCCTGCACTACGCGTCCTGCGTATTCGAAGGCGAGCGGATGTATTCGGGCCGCATCTACAAGCTGAAGGAGCACACCGAGCGCCTGTTCGAGAGCGCCCGCATCCTCGGCATCCATATTCCGTACACCGCCGATGAGATCAACGCGGCCTGCATGGCGGCCTGCGAAGTGCAGAAATACACCGACGCCTATGTCCGTCCGGTGGTGTGGCGCGGCTCGGAGATGATGGCGGTGGCGGCGCAGCAGACCAAGACGCATGTGGCGATCGCCACCTGGTCGTGGCCGTCCTATTTCGATCCCGAGACCAAGATGAAAGGCATCCGCCTCGACATCTCGCAGTGGAAGCGCCCGGCGCCCGATACTGCGCCGACCGCCGCCAAGGCCGCCGGTCTCTACATGATCTGCACCATGTCGAAGCACGCCGCCGAGGACAAAGGCTATACCGACGCGCTGATGCTGGACTATCGCGGCTACGTCGCCGAAGCCACCGGTGCCAACATCATCTTCGTCAAGGATGGCGTGCTGCATACCCCGACGCCGGACTGCTTCCTCGATGGCATCACGCGCCGCTCGGTGGAAGCCTTGGCGCGCATCCGCCAGCTTCAGGTGGTGGAACGGCACATCCAGCCGGATGAGATGGCGGACTTCTCCGAGGCATTCCTCTGCGGCACGGCGGCGGAAGTGACCCCGGTATCGGAGATCGGCCCCTACAAGTTCACGCCGGGCGACATTTCGCGGGCGCTGCTCAACGATTATCTCGCCGACGTTCAGCGCGAGAAGTCGGTGGTCGAGCTCTGAGAGCGCTTTCAGGAAAAGTGGCTCCCGGTTTTCCGCCCGAAAGCGCGGCAATTTAAGTCCAGCGGGCGGCGGCTTCGTCGTCTGCGGACTTGGCCGCCACCCATCGTGACCCTGATGCGAGGCGCTCTTCTTTCCAGAAGGGCGCCTTCGTTTTGAGGTGATCGATCAGGAATTCGCACGCGGCGAAGGCTTCGCGGCGGTGGGCGGCAGCGACCGCCACCAGCACGATGGCCTCGCCGGGCTTCAACTCGCCGACGCGGTGCACGACCACGATACCCGACAGCGGCCAGCGCGCCGCCGCGGCATCCACCTGGCGGGCGATTTCGCGTTCGGTCATGGCGGGATAATGTTCGAGCCGCAGCGTCTGCAGTCCCGGTTCGGCGCGCACCGAGCCGACGAAACTCACCACTGCGCCGGCTCCAGCGAGCGGCTGCAGTTCGGCGGCGCTATCGAACGGCGCGGCTTGGATGCGGATGACGGCGTCCATGCGCCAGTCGTAGCGCAGAATAAGGATCGCGGCTACGCCGCCGGCAGGCGGAAGCGGAACACCGTGCCGCCCGCGGGATTGGGCTCGGCCCAGATGGTGCCGCCGTGGCTGGTGATGATGCTGCGGCAGATCGAAAGCCCGACGCCCATGCCTTCTTTTTTGGTGGTGACGAAGGGGCTGAACAGCTTGGTCGCGATGTCCGGCGGCAGGCCGGGACCGGTATCATGAAGCGCGAATTCGACCCATCCCGGCGCGGCGTGTCGGGCGGCGATGGCCAGGCGGCGCTCCGGCGAGCTGCGCATGGCATCGAGGGCGTTGCGGATCAGATTGACCAGCACCTGCTGGATCTGGATGCGATCGATGGTGACGGCGGGCAGATCGGTGGCGGCGTCGATGGTGAGGGCGACGTCGGTGTCGAGCGGGCCGAGAAGGGCAACCGCATCCTCGATCAGCACCGCCGGCGATACCGCCGCGTGTTCGCAGTCGCGCTTCTCGATGAAGCGGCGGAGGCGGTTGAGGATGGTGGCGGCACGATGGATCTGCTGGGCGGCGCGCTCGCTGTAGTCCGCCGCCTTGGCGCAATCGCCCTGGGCGGCCGTGCGCCGCAGCGCGGCGAGATAGTTGTTGGCGGCGGCGAGCGGATGGCTGACGTCGTGGGCCAGCATGGCGGCGGTTTCGCCCATCACTGCCAGCCGCTGGATGTGCATCAGCTCCGATTGCATCTGGCGGGCTTGGCGTCGTCCGCGTTCGCGCTGCAGCATCGATATGCCGGCGAGGCCGAGCGTCGGTCCGATCAGCGCCATCAACAGCGCAAAGGCGATGAAATTCAGGATGTGGCGGTCGGTATCGCTGCGGGTTTCCTCGTAGCGCGTGGTTTGCTCGGCCCGGAACGCGGCCAGCGCCCGGCTGCCGGCATGACTGTCGCGTCCGCTGGCCAGGGCTGTAATCTCGTTGTCGATCGCAGCGGCAATCGCAGTCAGCGCGGCCGTTTCCGCGGGCGCCATCGTCCGCAGCGCCGCCAGGCGGCGGGCAGCATTGTGTCCCTCGATGCGCACCATTGCGGGAGCACCGCTGGCGTGAGCGGCGGCATGGGCGTCGAGCAGGTCCTCTTCGATGTTGCGGGTCTGCAGCACGATCGCCTGGGTGCGTTCCACCATCTGCATTTCGGCACGCAGGCGGCTCAGCATGACGCCGAGCGTCAAGGCGCTGGCCAGGAACAGGATGGCGGCAGCGATGATGGCGCTGATCCCGATCATCCAGGGTCTGGAGGTGGTGGGCAGGCGCCGGGCCGAATGGCGGCCGATCTGCCGGACCGTGTTGTGCATCGCCAGAATACGTGACGCGACGGTCATGTTCCGGGCCGTCTCGTTGGGAAGCGACGCATGACTGCTCATACCGTGTGCCGTTTCAGACCGATTGACGATGTGTCACGATTTGCGAGGGTTCGCAATTGGGGAAGGATCGGAAATCGCACCATGATGCGAAAATGCCATTTCCGCAACGTCGTTTGTCATGCTTACAATCAAATTGTAAGCTGCCTTAACGGAATGCGGAAGGGGGTCAGCCGCCGGTGACCGGCGGAAAGAACGCGACTTCGTCGGAGTCCTGGAGCGGCGCATCGAACCGGACATGGACCTGATTGACCGCCGCCCTCAGCGCCTTGGGATCGGCGAAAACCGCAGCGTAAGCGCCGTCCCGCCCGGCAAGGTGGGCGACAAGTTCCCCCACCGTAGCGATACTTTCCGGCAGCCGATAGTGCTCCTCGCTGCGCTCCAGGCGCTGGCGGACTGAGGCAAAGTAGAGAAGGCGCACCTAGGCGCCGATTTCGCGGCGCCGGGTATGGGCGAGGCCGGCGCGCAAATAGACGTAGCCGGTTGCCACCGTCAGCCCGGCCGCAACCCACAGGGTGACGTAGGCGAGCGCCAGCGAACCGGGGATGACGCGGTCGGCGATGGGGCCGAGGATCATGGCGCCGATGGCGATCATCTGGACCACCGTCTTGATCTTGGCGAAGAAGGTCACCGGCACGCTGACATTGGCGCCGGCGAGGAACTCGCGAAGACCCGAGACCAGGAACTCGCGGCTCAGGATCACCAGCGCCGGCACCAGCTTCATCAGGCCGGCAAGACCCTCGGGGTCGAGCTTGAACTGGTGAATGCCGCCTTCGGCGACCAGCATCATCAGCGCCACGCCAACCAGGATCTTGTCGGCGATCGGGTCGAGCATGCGGCCGAAGTCGCTGCCGGCGTTGAACTTGCGGGCGGCGAAGCCGTCGAGCGCATCGGAGATGCCGGCGATGCAGAACACCGCGAAGGCGACCAGCCGGGCGGTTTCGCCGGGCAGCACGAAGGCTACCGCGAAGACGGGGACCAGGATGATGCGAAACACGGTGAGGATATTGGGCAGTCGTACCATAGCTGCCAGCTTAGACCACTTTCGCCGCGTTGGGGACAAGTCCCTACGTCAACCGGCGCCGCCGCCGGGGTGGAAGAAATCGTAGATTTTCTTTGCCAGGGTGGCCGAAACCCCGCTGACCGCCTCAATATCGGTCAGACTGGCGGCCGAAACGGCTTTGGCCGAGCCGAAGTGCTGCAGCAGCGCGCGCTTGCGCCCGGCGCCGACGCCGGCAATCTCGTCGAGCGGATTGGCGCCGATCGCCTTGGAGCGCTTCTTGCGATGCGTGCCAATGGCGAACCGGTGCGCCTCGTCGCGCAGGCGTTGCAGGTAATAGAGCACCGCGCTCTTCTGATCGAGGCGGAACGGCGGCTTGCCGGGCAGGTGGAAATGTTCGTAGCCGGCATCGCGCTCGGCACCCTTGGAGATCGCCGCCAGCGTCACCCCTTCCACCCCGAGATCGGCGAACACCTGGCAGGCGATGGCGAGCTGGCCGGGGCCGCCGTCGATCAGGGCGAGATCGGGGCGCCTCGCCTTGGCGTCCTCGTCGTCCTTCACCAGCCGGGCGAAGCGCCGCGTCAGGACCTCGCGCATCATGGCGTAGTCGTCGCCGGGCGTGAGTTCGGCGGTCTTGATGTTGTACTTGCGGTACTCGCCTTTTTCGAAGCCCTCGGGCCCGGCCACGATCATGCCCCCGACCGCGTGGCTGCCGGCGATGTGCGAGTTGTCGTAGACCTCGATGCGGCGCACGGTTTCCAGTCCGAACAGGTCGGCGACGCCTTCCAGCAGCTCGCGCTGGGCCGAGTTCTCCGCCATCCGTCGCGCCAGCTGTTCGCGTGCATTGGTGCGGGCCATGGTGATGAGATCGTGCTTCTCGCCGCGTTCTGGCACGGTGATATGCACCTTGCGCGCCGAACGCATGGCGAGGGCTTCCGCCAATAGCTCGCGGTTGGGAATGTCGTCGGACACGAGGATCAGGCTGGGGGCCGGGCGTTCGTCGTAGAACTGTCCGATGAAGGTTTCGAGAATTTCGCCAGCCGACAGGTCGGCGGTCTGGCGCGGGAAATAGGGCTTGTTGCCCCAGTTCTGCCCGGCGCGGAAGAAGAACACCTGGATGCAGACGTCATTGCCTTCGCAATGGATAGCAAAGAGATCGGCCTCGGCGAAGGTGGCAGGATTGATGCCTTGGGTCCCAAGCACATGGCTCATGGCGCGGATGCGGTCGCGCAAGCGGGCGGCACTTTCGAAGTCGAGCGCCTCGGCGGCGGCTTCCATCTCCTTCGCCAGCTTTTCCTGCACGGCGCGGCTTTTGCCTTCGAGGAAGCGCATTGCCTCGCCGACCAGCTCGCCATAGGCGGCGCCATCGATGCGTTCGACGCACGGCGCCGCGCAGCGCTTGATCTGGAACAACAGGCACGGGCGCGAGCGGGTCTCGAACACCGAATCCGAACACGAGCGGAGCAGGAACGCGCGCTGCAAGGTGTTCAGCGTGCGGTTGACGGCCCCGGCGCTGGCGAACGGGCCGAAATAAAGCCCCTTGGTGGTGTGGGCGCCGCGGTGCTTCAGAAGCTGCGGGAAGTCGTGATCCTGGCGCAGGAGAATGAAGGGGAAGGATTTGTCGTCGCGATAGGAAACGTTGTAGCGCGGCTTCAGCCGCTTGATCAGATTGGATTCGAGCAGCAGCGCCTCGGTTTCCGAGGCCGTGGTGACGAACAGCATCTCGGCGGTTTCCGAGATCATCCGCGCGATGCGCTCGGTATGCCCGCCCGATTTGGCGTAGTTGGAAACCCGCTTCTTGAGGCTCTTGGCCTTGCCGACGTACAGCACCGTGCCGTCGGCACCCAGCATGCGATAGACGCCGGGCGCGTCGGGCAGCGTCTTCAGGTACGCCTCGATGCGGGCGACGCCTTTCAGGGGTGCTTCGGTCGACTGGTCGGTCATGACCGGCAGATATAAGGCCTCGTCCGCGTTCGTGCGAGGGGGTCAGGCGGCGGCGGCGTCGGTCTCGGGCAGGGTGCGCTCCGCAGGGAAGGCGAGCGTGCAGATGGTGCCGCGGTGGCGCTCCGACTGGATGGAGAAGCGCGCGCCGTGCAATTCCGCCAGGCGTTTGCAGATCGGCAGGCCGAGCCCGGCGCCGGCGGTGTTGTCGGTCAGTGCGGCAGCGGCGCGGCCGAACGGTTCCATGGCGCGCGGAATCTGATCCGGGCTCATGCCGATGCCGCTGTCGCGCACCTCCACCACGATGGTGCCGCCGCTGACCTTGGCCGTGATGCTGACATCGCCGCCGGTCGGGGTGAACTTGATGGCGTTGTCGACGAGATTGAGCAGCATCTGGCGCAGCTTTGCCGTGTCCGCCTTCAGCATCGGCAGGTGGGGTGAGATATAGGCCTGCAGCGCGATGCCGGCATGCCCGGCGTTGGCCGCCGTCTGATCGATCACACCGCGGATCATGGCGGCGAGATCGACGCTTTCCTCCTTCAGCACCAGGGTGCCGGCCTCGCCCTGGCTGAGGGTCAGAAGTTCTTCGGCGACGGTCAGCAGGTCGCGACCGCTGGTAAACACATGCTCGGCGTATTCCTTGTAGCGCATATGCCCGAGAGAGCCGAAAATCTCGCCGCGCATGGCTTCGGAAAATCCGAGGATGGCATTCAGCGGCGTGCGCAATTCGTGGCTCAACTGAGCCAGCGTCGACCATTTGTCGGTACGGGCGGCATCGCGTTCGTCGCGCGCCTTGTCCGCCGAGGCCTTCAGCATCTGGTTGTCGACGCGCAATTCCAGGGTTGAGGCGATGAACCGGTTGGTGCGCCACGCGGTCAGCGAGATCACCGCGTAATAGAGAATCATCAAGGCGCCGGCACCGGCGATGTCCGGATTGCGTTGGACCAGCATGACGCCGATTTGGGGGATGGCGAAATTGAGGCTGAAGGCAAGGTAGGCGGGGTAGTAGACCGCAATACTCGACACCGATCCGGCCGTCATGCCGGCGGCCGTCACCGCAACGAGCACGAAATCCATGTCGTCGCCCCACACCGGCAAGCCAAGGCAGATCGCGCCCCAGGCCAGGCCGGTCAAGCCGGCGCCGATGGCGAACTTTCGCGCGCTGCACGGCGTACAGCGTTGCGCCATGGGCGTGTGGTGAAACCGCCATTGCTGCCACAGCCGGGCGCTGCAGAGCGCTGTCATCACGGCGAGCCAGGCGGCGAGTACCGCGAGGGGGTAGACATCAGCGAGCAGGTAGGCGATCACGGCGGCAACCGGCACGTTAGTGGCGATCGCGACCGTGTTGTGATGAAGCAGCTCGAGCTTTTCGCTGAGGATGCGCTCGGATCGCGTCATTCCGTCCGGGGGCATCACAAGACTCCAGCAGGTTGCAACACCAGACTAGGGGGCGCGCTTTTAACACACCGTGAAAGTGTGCCATGGTCTCTGCGGTGCTGTTTAACGCAGGCGCCACAAAAAGCGCGATTTCATGGGTTTTATTGCCATCTACGTAGTAACCGCAACGATTGCCCGGCTACCGCCGCTTGCGCGCGGAACGCGAATGACGCGATGCGGTTAAAAAACGGATGCATCGTCGCCAGCATGGTGATGACGGCGACATTCGATGCGACGCCAGCCGGTCAGCGCCGCTTGCGCTCGATTTCGACGCCGGCGCTTTCGGCATTCTTGAGGGCTTCGAGCTTTTCCACCCGGACGCGCACCATCCGCACGCGCACGTCTTCGAAGCAGATCTTGGCGACCTGTTCGGCGAGAGTTTCGGCGAGCGCGACATGGCCGCCGGCGACCAGCTTCCTCACCTTTCGGGTGATGTCGGCATAATCCACCACCGATTCCAGCCGGTCTTCCATCACCGGCGCGTCGTCCACCGCCATGTCGACGTTGAGCCGCACCTTTTGCGTTTTGCCGTGCTCGTGGCTGTAGATGCCGATTTCGACATCGAGTTCGAGATTGCGGATGAAGACGTGCCGGATGCCGGCTTCCACATCGGCAATGCGCAAAGGCTCGGTGTTCGTCATCGCTTAATTCCTCGCGCGACCAATCGGAAAACCGGTACCCACTTTTCCGGTCGCGCTCATTCCTTCACCGCCACGTCCGCGGTCTGCCAGATGAGGTGCTGGCCGCCGTCGACGGCGATCATCTGGCCGGTCACCGAACCGGCGCCGAGGAGATAGCGCACCGCCTCGCATACGTCCTGAGGCTCGGCGCCGCGGCCCAAGACGGTGGCTTCGCGCTGGCGCGCGAAATCGGCTTGGCTCTGGCGGGCGTTGATCATGGTCGGGCCCGGCCCCACCGCATTGACCCGCACCTTCGGCGCCAGCGCCTGCGCCAGTGTCGTGGTAAGCCATTTGAGGCCGGCTTTGGACAGGCTGTAGGAGAGGAATTGCGGCGTCGGCTTCAACACGCGCTGGTCGATGATGTTGACGATGGCGCCGCTGCCGTCGCGCGGCACCTGATGCGCGAAGGCCTGGCTCAAAACGAACGGCGCGCGCAGGTTGGTTTCGAGGTGATGATCCCAGCTCGAGCGCGTCACCGAATACCAGTCGTCGTTTTCGAACACCGAGGCCGAGTTGATCAGGCCGGTGAGCGGGCCGAGCTCCGCCACGGCGCGCGCCACCAGGGTTTCGGTCTCGCTTTCGCGCGACAGGTCGGCCTTCAGAAGCGCGACCTTGACCCCCGCCGTCATGGCATCGGCGCACGTCGCACGCGCTTCCTTTTCCGATGAATTGTAATGCAGCGCGATGGCGAAGCCGTGCCGCGCCAGATCGAGCACGATGGCCCGCCCGAGCCGCTTGGCACCGCCGGTGACGAGGATGGTTCCGCTCATGGCGGGAAGATTAGGCCGCCCCGTGCACCATTTCCAGCCGTGGTTCGGGCTCGCGCTGGTGGACGAACTTGATTTGCGAGTCCAGCTCCCTGAGCTGCTTGAGCTGGGCCCGGCGGGTGCCGATGAAGCGGTAGAGTTCGGCCGGCACCCCGTGCGCGACGGCAATGCCCATATGCTTGGCGGCGGCGAAGCGGATCAGCTGGGAATGATAGCTGCGCCCGCTGGTCAGCTTTTTCGCCAGCGAGACGCGCGCGTTCGCCTGCTTGTGGTTGGGGTGGATCAGGTCTTCGACGATCTTGGCTTCGTCCTTCAGCGCCCGCTCGGCGACCTTGGCGGCCAGCCGCAGCGTTTCGCTTGCCCGGGGACCGGCCTTGCGCGCCAGCTCGACGAGATCGCGCGCCGGTGTGCCTTCGATATGGATGTCGATCGGCGTCAGATTGGCGTCCTTGCCGAGATGGATTTCCGCGCAGGCGAGCGCGACTTCGGTGCCGGCGCTCTCGGCGTAGAAGGGCACGAAGGCGGCGGTGTTGCGCCGCCCGACCAGCGCCGCGGCGATGCGGTTGCCGGCGGTGGCGCTGCCGCCGTGGGTGTGCAGGATGACGTCGACCGGATCGTCGGGCCCGAGCATCGCCAGCACGGTGAGAAGGTCGGTGGCGTCTTCGGCATCGAGGCCGTCGTCGCCTTCATGGATCAGGGCAAGAACGGTGCGCTCGGGCCGCGGCCAGATCGTCTGCAGCTGGCGTTGGGTCTGGATCCAGTCGTTCTCAATGGAGGTTCGCCGGGCGCTGGCGGCGGCCAGGAAACGCACTGCACCGTCACTGTGGAAACGCAAATCTCTCGTAGCCATGGTCATCCCTTGCAACATGGCGCGTACAGGCGAAAGCGGGCGGCGGGAAGTGATGGCTGACGGTAATGTTAAGCGAATACTGCCACGCGTTTCGTAACGACACCCCCAATTGAGCACTTCAACTTAGTCGCAACTAGCTGAGCCCGTTATCTGATACCCACAATTACTCTGTTTCTAATCGGGCGCAACGGCTTTAGTCGCGACTAATATGTAGTCGCAACAATGCGTTGGGGCGGCAACGCTAAGCGCCTGCGCACGCAACGGAAAGCCGTCCGCATACGCCAATTTTTGTCACACGGTGTGTCTCAGTGGCCGAAACCGACCAGCTTCTTGGTCTCGGCGATGATCGGGGCCGCAATTGCCGCCGCCTTGGCCGCACCGTCGTCGAGGATGCGGTCGAGTTCGGCCGGATCGCCGAGGAGCTCGCGCATCTTGACCGCGATCGGGGCGATCTTGGCGACCGCGAGATCGGCGAGCTCGTTCTTGAAGCCGGAGAATTGCTGGCCGGCGAAGCGGGCGATGATCTCGCTGCGCGGCACATCGGCGAGGGCGGCGAAGATGTTGATCAGGTTCTCGGCTTCGGGGCGCCCCTCCAGGCCCTTTTCGTCGTCGGGCAAAGGATTGGGATCGGTGCGGGCCTTCCTGATTTTCTGCGCCACGCTGTCGGCATCGTCGGTGAGATTGATGCGGCTCATGTCGCTCTCGTCCGACTTCGACATTTTTTTGGCGCCGTCGCGTAACGACATCACGCGCGTGCCGGTGCCGAGAATGACCGGCTCCGGCTGCGGGAAGAAATCGGGCACCGCGTAGTCGTTGTTGAACTTGATGGCGATGTCGCGGGTCAGTTCGAGATGCTGCTTCTGGTCCTCGCCGACCGGCACATGGGTCGCTTTGTAGACCAGGATGTCGGCGGCCATCAGGGTCGGATAGGTGTAGAGGCCGACCGAGGCGCGCTCCTTGTGCTTGCCGGTCTTTTCCTTGAACTGGGTCATGCGGTCCATCCAGCCGAGGCGGGCGACGCAATTGAAGATCCAGGCCAGTTCCGCATGCGCCGGCACCGCCGACTGCTGGAACAGGATCGAGCGCTTGGGATCGACGCCGGCCGCGATATAGGCCGCCGCCACTTCGCGCACCGCCTTTTTCAACTCGTCCGCCTTGCCATAGGCGACCGCGGTGATGGCGTGCATGTCGACGACGCAGTAGATGCACGGCATCTGGTCCTGCAGCTTCACCCAGTTCTTCAAGGCGCCCAGATAGTTGCCGAGATGCAGCGTGTTGGTCGGCTGCATGCCGGAAAAGACGAGGGGGCTGTGGCTGGGCTCGGACATGGTTAAAATCCTGAAGGCGTGGCGGGGTTTATGGCGCGAACGGGCTGGTCTCGCAAGCCGACGCAGCGCCGCCGTCTTATCAAGGACGCAATCGGGAGTAGACTGGTGGCCATCTCGGGGGAGGGGGCCATGAAATCATTCGTTTGGGCGTGCATCGCGGCGTTGCTGGTGAGCGGGGCGGCGTTTGCCGAGGCACCGGACTGTCCGCGCCACCTCAAGGCAACGGCGGCACTCACTGCGGCGTATGCCGACGCGCGGTCTGAGGGCATCCAGGCGGTACGCCGGCACCTCGACGATCTCGAAGCGGCGCTCACCGACATGGACAAGCCGTGTCCGCAAGCCGACGGCGACGTCATCGTGCTGACCGACGGCATGATGGAGTCCCTGACCGCGATGATGGTGGCGTCCAAGGCCAATCCGGGCAAGCGCGTGGTGGCGGTGGCCAACCCCTATCCGATGATCGCGCTGATGCTGGGGTCCTATTACAACGAGATCAAACGCTACGACGATGCGGTGCGGGTGTTCGATCGCGAGCGGTCGTTCGACAAAGGCAATTCCGGCGAGACCCGTCCGGGCCTGGCGAGCGAGCGCGGCGCCGCATTGGGGCAGTTGCATCGCCTTGACGAGGCACTTGCCGCGTACGACGAAGGCTTGGCGCTGATCGGCGTCAACGATCGCGACAAGGCACGGCTCTATCGCGGCCGCGGCTATGTCCTGACCGAGATGGAGCGTCTCGACGACGCCGAAGCTGCCTATCGCGAGTCGCTGAAACTGGAGCCGGGCAACCAGCTCGCGCTTGGCGAACTCGATTACATCGCCAAGCTGCGCCTCGGCGGTCGCAAAGCACCGAGCAGTAGCCTCGCACCGTTGCCGCCGCCGAAACCGCCGGCCCCCGCAGCGCCGGCGCCCGCCGATCCACAGACGCCACCGGTCTAGAGCGGCGGACGTTCGGCCGAAATCCCCAGATCGTCCGACGCCCCTCGGTGTCATGGCCCGCGACTGCGGGCCGTCCAGGTGCCATCTGGCACAGCCCCTAAGATCGCGACAGATTTGACCTGGGTCGCCCGCATTTGCGGGCGATGACAGTGTTGGGGTGGCGATCTCACATCAAAGTCGGGAAAGATGTGATCCCGTCTGAATGCCCTTTGCTCTACTCCGACAGTTTGCCTTCCACCGCCCGGAGCAGGATGTCCTCGATGGCGTTGAGCCGGTCGGGGTGGACGATCTTGTGGCCGTAGCCGTCGCGCACGTAGAACACGTCGACGACGCGCTCGCCGTAAGTGGCGATCATCGCCGAGGAGATCGACAGGCCGCAATCGAACAGCGCCGTCGACACATCGTAAAGGAAGCCGACGCGGTCGCGGCCTCTGACTTCGATGACGGTCGCCGAATGCGAGGCTTCGTTGTCGAACGACACCCGGCTCGGCACATTGAACGCCGAGGCGCGGCTCTTGGGCGGGCGTTTGGCGAACAGGGCACGCGGTACCGCTTCGCCGCGCACGATCTTGAGGATGGTCTGCTTGAGGCGCTCGGCGCGCGACGCATCGCCGAACGGTCCGCCGTCGGCATCCTGCACCGAGAAAATGTCGAGCGCGAAGCCGTCCGAGGTCGTGAATACCTTGGCATCGACGATCGAACCGCCCGCTGCCGCGATGGCGCCGGTGACCTGGGCAAACAGGCCGGGATGGTCGGGCGTATAGACGGTGATTTCGGTCACCGCGCGGAACACGTTCGACACCGCGTCGAGCGCGAGCAGTTCGCCCTTGGCATCGGCCGCCGCCATCATGCGGGCGTGGCGGACGTGAGTTTCGGTGTCGAGCGTCAGCCAATAGGTGTCGTAGTGGCGGCCGATCAGGCGCTCGCGTTCTTCCGCCGGCATGTCGGCGAGCTGCTGGTCCAGCGCCGCCTTGGCGTCGTCCACCCGCACCGAATGCGAGCGGGTCTGGTCGCCGCCCGAGATCACCGCCTCGGCTTCGTAGAACAGCTCGCGCAACAGCTGGCCCTTCCAGCCGTTCCACACGCCCGGGCCGACCGCGCGGATGTCGGCGACGGTCAAAACGAGCAGCATGCGCAGATATTCCGGCGACTGCACGACATCGGCGAAGTCGCGCACCGTCTTGGGATCGGCGATATCGCGGCGCTGGGCGGTGTCGCTCATGACGAGGTGATGTTCTACCAGCCAGGCGACGATGGCGGTGTCGTCTTCGGTCAGGCCCCATCTCAGGCAGCAATGACGGGCGATTTCGCCGCCGATGGCGGAATGGTCGCCGGGCAGGCCCTTGGCGATATCGTGCAGCAGCGCGGCGCAGAACAGCACTTCGCGCTTGGTGACGCGCTTCATGATGTCGTGGGCGATCGGATGATCGTCCTTCATCTCGCCGTGTTCGATGGCGGCGACGTTGCCGACGGCGCGGATCAGGTGCTCGTCCACCGTATAGTGGTGGTACATGTTGAACTGCATCAGCGCCACGACGCGGTCGAACTCGGGCACGAAGCGCCCCAGTACGCCGGATTCGTTCATCCGCTTCAGCGCCTTTTCCGGATTGTTCTTCGACGACAGGCATTCGAGGAACAGCTTGTTGGCCTCGGGATTGGCGCGCAGCGCGTCGTCGATCAGGTCGAGCGAGCGGGTGATGGTGCGAAGCGCATCGGGATGGACCGGAATGCCCTTGGTATCCGCCATGTGATAGATGCGCAGGAAATTGACCGGGTCTTTCTTGAAAATGTCGGGCTTGGCGTTGATGCGGCCGGCTTCGACGAAGAAGTCGTCGTCGTTGGAGCGCAGGCGCAGGAAGCCGGGCATGATCGCGGCGATGGTGGAACGGTGCTTCTTGCGGTTCTGGACTTCCAGCGCCTTGCAGAAGATGCGGGTCAGGCCGCCGACATCCTTGGCGACCAGGAAGTAGGCGCGCATGAAGTTTTCCACCGCCTCGCGCGGATTGTCGGAGCTGTAGCCCATCGCTGCGGCGACGCCGGGCTGGGCATCGAACGACAGGCGTTCCTCGGCGCGCCCCATCAGGTAATGCAGGCGCACGCGCACGTCCCACAGGAACGCTTCCGCCTTCTGGAAGGTCTCGTATTCGTCTTTGGTGAAGACGTCGTGCTTGACCAGCTCGGCGGCGTCGTAGACGTGATAAAGATACTTGCCGATCCAGAACAGCGTCTGCAGGTCGCGAAGCCCGCCTTTGCCTTCCTTGATGTTGGGTTCCACCAGGAAGCGGCTTTCGCCTTGCAGTCGGTGGCGTTCGTCGCGTTCGGCGAGCTTGGCTTCGACGAATTCCTGGCCCGAGCCGGTCGCCACTTCGCTCCAGAACACCTTGCGCAGCTGGTCGTAGAGCGAAAGATCGCCCCACAGATAGCGCGCCTCCAGGATCGCGGTGCAGATGGTGATGTCCTGCTTGGCGAGGCGGACGCATTCGGGCAGCGAGCGGGTGGCGTGGCCGACCTTCAGCCCCAAGTCCCACAGCATGTAGAGGATGAATTCGATGACGTGCTCGTCCCACGGCGTCGGCTTGTTGGGACGGATGAAGAGCAGGTCGACATCGGAGCCCGGCGCCAGCTCGCCGCGGCCATAGCCGCCGGTGGCCACCACGGTCAGGTGTTCCGCCGTATTCTTCTTCGATTGCGGAAAGAACTCGCGCACCGCGAAATCGTACAGCACCTTGATGACGGCATCTTGGATCGCCGACAATTGGCGCGCCGCCTGCTGGCCGTGCAGCTTGCCGGTGACGACCTGATCCTTGACCCGGGCGCGCGCGTTCTGGAAGGCGCCCTTGATCAGCTGCAGGGCCTCCTTGCGCAACTCATCCTTGTCGGCGATGCGCTGGCTCAGATTGGCAAGGTCCTGGCGCAGGATATCGCCGTCGAGCGGGGCGGTGCGCGGGGGCTTTTTGGCAAGGCTCAAAGGCTGACATCCGGGGCTGCGGGCGGCATCAAACGGCGCGACGCGCCCAAACGCAAGGCGTCCGACGCGCCTGACCGAATAGGGGGTGCCTGTTTTCGGTCACGACGCGCGCCGATCGACGTTACGCGCTTAAAGTTTGGGCACAAACCCAGTTAAGATAGTCCGAAGACCCGGTTTCGATCGGTAGCACCACGAAGCACGGCACCGCATAAGGGTGCAGCGCCCGGGCGGCGGCGATCGCCGGCTCGGCCAACGCCCGTCGCGTTTTGAACAGCGCCGCGATTTCGCGCGCGGTTTCGAGCCTGCCCTCCCACTCATAGATGCTGGTGATCGGCGCCAAGAGGTTGGCGCAGGCCGCCAGTTTGGCGTGCACCAGATGTTCCGCCACCCTGACGGCGGATTCCTGATCGGGAAAGGTCGAATAAACGAAGACGAAGTCGCTCATGACAGGCACTATAGCGGGCGAACCAGCTAGGGAGAATTGTCTTGGCAAAAGTGACCGGGATCGGCGGCATCTTCTTCAAGTCGCCCGATCCGAAGAAATTGGCGGAGTGGTATCGCGAGGTCCTCGGGATTGCTATCGAGTCGTTCGGGTCGGCGCTGCTTAGCTATGACGCCGAAGGCCATCCGCCGTTCGCCATCTGGGGACCGTTTGCGTCCGATACCAACTATTTCGCGCCGTCCGGCCGTGAGTTCATGATCAACTTCGCGGTCGACGATCTCGACGGCTTCGTCGCCGGCCTCGACGCCAAGGGCATCGCGGTGCTCGGCCGCGAGGATCATGAGTACGGCCGCTTCGCCTGGATCACCGATCCTGATGGCACCAAGATCGAGCTGTGGCAGCCCTTGGGCTGACATCGCCACAAAACGAAACGGCGTGGGATGGCTCCCACGCCGTTCGCTAGTTCGGTCAATACCTGTTGCTCAGACGAGCTTCAGGTTCACCGCCTTGGGGCCGCGCTTGTCGGCTTCGACGTCGAAGCTGACCTTCTGGCCTTCATTGAGACCGCGAAGACCCGCAGCCTGCACGGCGGTCATGTGGACGAATACGTCCTTGCCGCCGCCTTCCGGCGCGATGAAACCGAAGCCCTTGGTGGTGTTGAAGAACTTAACTTGACCGATGGTCATGACGGCTTTCTCCTGAAAGCATTGGTAGTGTCTGCCGCGAACACCATGTTCGATGCAGTCGTCGCAGTCGCACCAGTGGGTTTCAGGAAAAGCGTCGTAGTCGTCACTCCAGGCCATTCTCCGATCGGGCTACTAAGTCCCGAGAAGAGCGGTTGGGCGCGCTTGAAACTTGTCTCTGTGGCTTGCGCGGCCTCGACGCGGGAATCCTTAGCCGAGGCACAGCTTTTAGGCAAGATGGGGGCAGGTCGGGGCCGCTTTAGCAGTCTTCTAATCTGGCGCGTCCGGGCGTGCGCGGATGGCACGAAAAGCGCGGAAAACCTGACAATTCGACGTCGCGCCAGCGCCCCTTCACGGCGGCCAAGTGGGCCGGAGCGATGCTTCACCGCGTGCGGGCGTGCTTGGCCGGCAGCGGTGCCTTGACGATCACGCCACAGGCGACGCGGATGCCAGCGCGCCCCTCGGGCTGGCTCTGATAATCGTCGCTGTCGCCATGGACGATGAGCGCGACGCCGTCACGGCCGAAGATCGAGCGCTTGCCGTCGCCGAGCGAGATCTGGGTCGAATAGAAACTGGCGTGCAGGCTGCCGTCGGCGGCGGCGAATTGCAGTGGCAGGTCGCCGGGCTTGGGGCCGCCTTTGGCGAAGTAGCCGTGCGAACGGCCGAAATCGAAATCCAGCACCGGCCCGGCCGAGGCAAAGCCGGTGGCCGCGTCGCACCGCCCCTTGGCGTGGATCAGGACCGCATGCGGCCCCGGTCTCAGCCCCTTGACCGCGATCTCGATGACGACGCCGTGCGGCGCCGCCTTGAAATGGGCGCTGCCGACCTCGCGCCCGGCGCTGTCGACCATTGTGGCCGAGGCCGTCGGCCCCGCCGCCGCGCTGGTCGCCGCCAGCGCCAAGACCAATCCCAGGACGATCCGCATGGTCCCCCCCGTGGTGGTGCCCTGTCGGCCGAGAGGCGGACAGAACGTCGCGTCCGGCACCACCCGCAAGCAGGGGCTCACCGGCGCTGGGGTTATGCTACACTAACAGCCCGGTCCCGTAAGGCCGCCCGTCGGCGAAGAGGCGGCCGCGCGCTCGAAATGACGAAGGGGGTAACGATGAACAAGGTGTTGTTGGCGTGTGCTGCTGCTGCCGCCATGCTGTCGGCGGCTCCGGCCGAGGATTTGCCCAAGCTGTCCGAGTTCCTGACCACCTGCTATCGCGACAACGCGGCGTGCATGCAGAAAATCAAGAATTATGTCGAAGCGGCCAAGAGCCAGAAAATCATCTGCCTGCCCGAAGATACCACGGTACGCGAAGCGGCGAATGAGACCTTGAGCTGGCTGCGCAAAGAGGAGAATTACCCCGCCGCGCTGAAGGATCAGCCGTTCGACGACGGGTTGTATGAAGCGACTTCGAAGCTCTATCCCTGCAAGAGTGCCGAGCCGCAGCCGCCGGTGCCGCCGCCGTCGACCGACACGCCGCAATAGCGCCCGCGTGCGAGACAGAACGTCCTAACCCGTTCTGTCCCCCCGGTTTTCCACAAGCTGATGGCACCCGTGTTCGGACGGGCGCGGTTCGAATCGTGTTTAAGTCGCCCCGCATCTGAGTCGGGGTCCCTTCATGACATCGCGTTTGGAAGTCATCGTCGGGCCGATGTTTTCCGGCAAGACCGAGCGGCTGATCGCCAAGCTGCATCGTGCCCAATACGCCAAGAAGCGGGTGCGCATCCTGAAGCCGGCGCACGACACGCGCACCCAGGGCTACATCGCCTCGCGCGCGGTCCTGCCCGACGGTACCACCCAGGTCACCGATCAGCTCTCCGCCGTGATGGTCCACGACGAGGACAGTTTCTGGAAGATCGTGAATCTCAACAAGTTCGACGTGCTGGCGATCGACGAGGCGCAGTTCTTTCCGCTCGACACCCCGATGCAGGATGCGCTTGGCTGGTTCGGCCGCGCCGTCCGCCGGCTGTTGCGCGAGCGCCGCAACACCGATTTGCGCATCATCGTCGCCGGCCTCGACATGGATTTCGCCGAGCAGCCGTTCGGACCGATCCCGGGGCTTCTGGCCATCGCCGACAGCGTCGAGAAACTGACGGGTGTGTGCATGGTGTGCGGTTCCGACGCCGGCTACATCTCCTTCCGGCTGGTCTCCGACGACAAGCAGCTGGTGGTCGGCGACATCGGCGAATACCAGGTGCGCTGCCGCAGCTGCTACGAGCCGCCGCGCAAGAAGGTCTGAGCGCGCTCATCCTTGTCACAGCCGGGCCCTCGGCGTGCCCGCATCTCGCCCAATTCGGTACGTTCTTCCTGGTGATTGGAAGGGCAACACCGGAGTGATCGATGATGCACTTTTCGAAGACGCTGAAATCGGCGGCCCTGGCCGGGCTCGCCGTGCTTGGGATGGTGGCGGCGACGCCCGCTGAGGCCGACCGTTACCATACGAGATGCGGCGAGGAGCGCTGCTGGCGCGTCGACTGCGACTGGGGCGATTGCCGCCGGGTTCCGGTGCGCTGGAACGAACCGTATCGCTATGACCGGCGTTATTACGACAGCGATCGTGATCGCTTCTATCGCTTGCACCATTTCGACCATCGTCGCGGCGTCTGGGTGTGCGACGGCGATTCCGAATATTGCCGCTGGTCGGCAGGGCATTGGTAAGGAGAGATGAAATGACTCGACTGGGAAAATTCGCCCTGGCAGGCGCGATGGCGAGCGTGCTGGTGATGGCAGGCGGCTGTGCCAGCCGCTACGACGACACCGGCTATTACGATAATAGCGGCAGCTATCACGATACCTGGCGCGATCGCGAACACTGGCGCGACCGTCAGGATGGCCAGGATTGGCGCGATCGCAGCGACAGCCAGAAGCGCGTCCGCGTCTGCGACGAGGATGGCGACAACTGCCATTGGGAATATCGCGACCGCTGAGCTACTTCACATTGAACCGCAGCGTCGGGCGGGAGCCTTCGCCCGGCGCTTGGCTGGAAGCGAAGCTGAAATTCAGCGCGCCTTGGCCATAGATGGCGATGCCCTTGCTGGTGCCGTCGATCAAGCGCTGCATCACCGCCGGATTGATGGCGATCAGTGTTTTTCCGTCGCGCTGCACGGCTGGCTGCACGTCGTAGAACAGCTGCCCGTTCAGCACGTCGAGCACCGGCCGGCCGGCGAAGAAGCTGTCCCAGGTGACGGTGTTGCGCTGGAAATCGGGCGCCGTGCCCTTGATCTCCACCGCCCGCAGATAGCCGAATTCTTCCAGGTTGGTGGGCGCCCAGGCGGCCGTGGCGGTGGTCAATTCGAGCACACCCCAGCCATCCACCGTGCGGCCTTTGAATTTCGCCAAATCGAACCGCAGAATGGTGATCTGGCTGCCGCTGATCGCATTGACATGAACGCCAAGCGTGCCTTCGTCGGGATTAAGCTCGGTCCAGTCCTTCAGGTTCACCCACGGATAAGCGGCATCGATGATGGCGTCTTCGGCCACCGTCAGAGTGTTGGCGAAGTGCGCCGCCAGCACCGGGCGATAGGTGAGCGGATTGCCGAGATCGGACGGCGTTTCCACCACGCTCGCCTTCACGTATTCGATTTCGGTGGTGTAGACGGCGCGGCCCATGTCGGTCATGCCGAGGGTGAGGAAAACGTCGTCGCCCGGCTTGACGTCAAGGCCGGTGTTGGTCCAGGCGATGGTGTGCCAGCCGGTGTCGGCGATATCGAACTCGCGCAGATTGGCGTGATAATCGGTGGTGCGGTTGGTATTGATCTGGAAATGCACCCGCCGCGGCGCATCCGAGAGGCGGATTTTCATCTCGACCCGCAAGGCATGTCCCGGCGTCACCAGTTTCGCCATGTCGACGTCCTTGGTGACGGCGCGCTTGATCAGGGCCCAGAAGATGTTGCGCTTGTCGGCGCGGGCATCGACGGTCATGAAGCCGTGATGGTTTTTCTGGGTCAGGCTGACGGTCGCCTCGCCTGAGCCGGTGAGCGTGCCCCAGCCGGTCTTGAAGCTGGGGTCCATCGCCAATGTCTTGCCGTGGAAATCTTCCAGAAAATCGGCGTGCGCGGCGCCAGCAAGCAATCCGGCCGTCACAAGCGCGAACAGCAGCTTCATCGCTACCCCCCAACATTATTGTTAGCGCTACCGTATGCCCGTCCCCAGCCGCCGGCAACGGCCTACAGCACGTAGCCCGCGACGATGCCGGCGAAGTACTGGTTGGAATCCTCGGTGACGGGGCTGTCGGCCGCCGGTCCGACCAGACGGGCATAATAGCCGCGTACCCCGACGCTGAAGTGGCGCGACAGGAACTGGTCGAGCGAGAGGGCGGCACCGACCCGGCTGAAACCGTCGCCGGGGGTGTACGCCGGCAAGCCGCTGGCGACGGAATTGGCTGGTGTCACGCCGAAATACATGCGCGCATACGGCCGCGACACCCACGACAGATCGCCGGTCAGCGACACGATGAAACCGGGGTTCACCGCCTCGATCGGGCGGCGCACGGTGGCGCGGGTGACGATCTGCCAGCCGCCTTTTTCGCCATAGACGGCGTTGTCGGCCATTACCGTCACGGTCTCGCCCGAGCGCGGGTCTTTGGCGACGTGCTCCCATTCGATGAAGCCGCCGGCGGTCTCGGTATCGTCGAGATGTTTGAAGAAGCGCACCGGCGAATCGACGTTGCCACGTCCGCGGCGGAAGCCGATCAGCGGCCCAAGGTGAAAGTCCTCGCTGTCGAGGACGTTGAAGCGCAAGGCGCCGCCTTCGAACCGGGCGTAATAATTTTCGTAGTTCAGCCGGCCTTCGATATACGGCAGCAGGACATAGGAGGCGGAGCCTTCGTATTCGGGCAAAAGGCTGAGTCCGAGCGAGCCGTAGCCGGCCCATTTCGACTGGCCTTCCTGCGGCACTTCCGAGGCGACAGTGCCGTTATCCGCGGCCGATGCCGCAGTCGCCAACGTCGCCAACACGGACGCCGCGATGGCTGCCGCCCACACTTGCATGAATGACTCCTCTGCCACACCGCCAGTGGGAACAACGGCAGAGGCGTGGCGAGGTTCCGACCAACGTCGGTTCAGCGCGCCCGGGTTTTCTTGGGTTTGGGCGGCGGGGCGGCGGCGGCGGCGAGGCGGTCGGCCTCTTCCTTGGCTAGGCGCAGGGCACGCAATTTGCTGATTTTGGCGGCGTCGGCGGCTTGCTGGCGCTCGATTTCCTTGCGCACTTCGCTATCGCGCCGCTCGGCGGCGGCGAAATGGTCCATGGCATTGCGGCGCGCGGTTTCGCGCTTGGCCGACGAGGGCGGCGCGATCTTGCTATTGTCGTCCGACATGGTGATCTCCCGGTAAGAATGAGAACGGGCAGGCGGCAAGTTGCTGCGCATCTGCCGCCTGCAACACGCCTCAGACTGCCTTGAGATTGGCGGCCTTGCTGCCACGGGCGTCCGGCTGGATGTCGAACGACACCTTCTGGCCTTCGGCCAGCGAGCGCATGCCGGCGGCTTCCACGGCGGTCATGTGGACGAACACGTCCTTGCCGCCGCCTTCCGGCGCGATGAAACCGAAGCCTTTGGCGACATTGAAGAACTTCACAGTTCCGATGGTCATGAGTTTTCCTTGCAGTGAGTGGTTCCGCGCTGTGCGACAGGCACAGACGGACGTGGAAAACGAGAGCATCAGCTTGTTGAGAAGGGTTCGTTCGGTCGTCGCGCGCTCAGGGCGGTCGGCATCCGTTGGAGCGCTTCGCCTGACGAGACGTAACAACCACGTAGCCACACCTTACAGGATCGCGCCGAAATAAACAAATCCCCAAATTCCGCAGCGACGCCCACGTTTTCCGGCCGCCGCCCCAAGGGGAAGGGGAGCCGGAAACGCCCCGGCGAAGCACCCGCCCCTGCCTGCCCGGACCGCATTTCCCGCCCCGGCCCATTCGATCTGCCAGTCGGGAACGCTTAGGGGATTGGTATTCTCGGCAGGCGTTTTGTGCGGCGCCCGATTTTGCTAGAACCGCCCCAAACGCGGCCACGCGAGGCGCAGCTTCTTGGACTTGTTCACCGACAGCCCTGCCGATGGCAGTTTGCGCTTCGCTTTGATCTTCTTTGCCGCCCGCGCAAATTCCTCGCCAAGGGCGTTGTAGGCGGCGCGGAATTTGATGTTCTTGAGCTTCTTGCGCTTCCAGGTGTCGAGCGACAGGACCGTATTTGATTGGAGCCTCATCGGAGCTCCCGCTGCGGTTCTCCTTATTATGTCATGGCCCGTGACTGCGGGCCATCAAGGTTTCGCTGCACCGGCGCTTCAGAATGGGTTCAACCCCGACCTCTGCCGATTGTGCAACACCACCTGGGTCGCCTGCATTTGCAGGCGATGACGCCGAGTGGGGTTGCGTATCATTGCTTACTTCGACCTGCTGCCGAATGTCTTCGGCACGCCTGGGCGGGCTTGGCGTTTGAGGCGGGTGCGGGAGCCTTTGCTGCCGGGCTTTTTCGGCGCTGTCGCTTTGACCCCGTCGCGCACGGCATTCAAAAACGCGGCATCCACGGCATCGTCCACCGCGCTCTGGCGCGCGAAAGGATCGTCGGCTACCGCCAGTTCCACCGTCGTCAGGCGCTTGATCTCATCGCGCAGGCGCGCGGCCTCTTCGAATTCGAGGTCGGCGGCGGCGTCCTTCATGCGCTTTTCGAGGTCGGCGATGTGGGCCTTGATGTTGTGGCCGATGAATTCCTTGCCGTCTTCGGCAAAGCCCAATTCACCTTGCCCCACGGTGACATGATCGCGCTCGTACATCGAGCCCATGATGTCGGCGATGTGCTTCTTCACGCTTTGCGGCGTGATGTTGTGGGCGGCGTTGTAGGCGGATTGCTTCTCGCGCCGGCGCGTGGTCTCGGCCATCGCCCGCTCCATCGAGCCGGTGATATGATCCGCATACAGAATGACGCGTGAATCGACGTTGCGCGCCGCCCGCCCGATGGTCTGGATCAGGCTGGTCTCGCTGCGCAAAAAACCTTCCTTGTCGGCGTCCAAAATCGCCACCAGGGCGCATTCGGGAATGTCGAGGCCTTCGCGCAACAGATTGATGCCGATCAAGACGTCGAAGGCGCCGAGCCGGAGGTCGCGGATGATCTCGATGCGCTCGATGGTTTCCACGTCCGAATGCATATAGCGCACGCGGATGCCCTGTTCGTGCATGTATTCGGTGAGGTCCTCCGCCATTTTCTTGGTCAGCGTCGTCACCAGGGCGCGATAGCCGCGCTTGGCGATGGCGCGGCATTCGGCGATCAGATCGTCAACTTGCGATTCCACCGGTCTCACTTCGACCGGTGGATCAATAAGGCCGGTCGGGCGGATCACCTGTTCGGTGAAAACGCCGCCGGTGCGTTCCATTTCCCAATTGCCGGGGGTCGCCGAAACGTAAACCGTCTGCGGCCGCATTGCGTCCCACTCTTCGAACTTGAGCGGCCGGTTGTCGAGGCACGAGGGCAGGCGGAAGCCGTATTCCGAGAGCGTCGATTTGCGCCGATAATCGCCTTTGTACATGGCGCCGATCTGCGACACCGAAACATGGCTTTCGTCGCAGAACACCAGCGAGTCATCGGGCAGGTATTCGAACAGTGTTGGCGGCGGCTCGCCCGGTTTGCGCCCCGTCAGCCAGCGCGAATAGTTTTCGATACCGGCGCAACTGCCGGTCGCTTCGATCATCTCCATGTCGAAATTGGTGCGCTGCTCCAGCCGCTGCGCTTCCAGCAGCTTGCCCTCGGCCCGGAAGCGCTCCAGGGTCACAATCAGCTCGGCCTTGATGCCTTTGATCGCCTGGGCCAGGGTCGGGCGCGGTGTCACATAGTGCGAATTGGCGTAGACTTTGATGGTCTCCAGCGTGCCGGCGCTGCGGCCGGTGAGCGGATCGAATTCGGAAATCTGGTCGACCTCGTCGCCGAACAGCTCCACCCGCCAGGCGCGGTCTTCATAATGCGCCGGGAATATGTCGATGACGTCGCCGCGCACCCGAAAAGCGCCGCGGACGAAATTGTCGTCGTTGCGGCGGTATTGCAGCGCCGACAGTTCGCGCATCAGATCGTTGCGGTCGAGGCGGCTGCCCTTCTTGATCGTCAGCGCCGTGCCGGAATAGGTCTCCACCGCGCCGATGCCGTAGATGCACGACACGCTGGCGACGATGATGACGTCGTCGCGTTCGAGGATGGCGCGCGTCGCCGAATGGCGCATACGATCGATCTCCTCGTTGATGGAGGAGTCTTTCTCGATATAGGTGTCGGTACGCGGGATATAGGCTTCCGGCTGGTAATAGTCGTAATACGAAACGAAATACTCGACCGCGTTGTGCGGGAAGAAGCTTTTCATCTCGGCGTAAAGCTGCGCCGCCAGGGTCTTGTTGGGGGCGAGGATCAGGGCCGGGCGCTGCACCGCTTCGATCACCTTGGCCATGGTGAAGGTCTTGCCCGAGCCGGTGACGCCCAAAAGCACCTGGTCGCGCTCGTTGGCATTGGCGCCGCTTACCAGATCGGCGATCGCGGTCGGCTGGTCGCCCGCCGGCTCGTATTCCGAGACCAGCACGAAGCGCTTGCCGCCCTCGGATTTCTCCGGCCGCGACGGGCGGTGCGGAACGAACCCGGCGATTTCCGCCCCGGTCATCTCGCCGAAGCCGCGTACTTCCCCGGGCCCCCGGGGCACCATGCCGTTGTTGTGCATGGCAAGACTATAACGGACGTTTCCGTTGTGTTCCAGAGGTGTCGATGGTATTGTAAGGAGGTAAGGAGACCTTTCATGAATGCGGTATTCGGCAAAGTGACGGCCAAGGCGCAGACGACATTGCCCAAAGAAGTTCGCGAGGCGCTGGGCGTGAAGCCGGGTGATACGCTGGTCTACCGGATCGCCAAGGGGAAGGTGACTCTGGCGCGAGCCGAGCCGCTGGATCGGACCTACCTCAAGGCGTTGGAAACGACGCTGTCGGAGTGGAACAGCCCGGAAGACGCGGCGGCGTTCGATAAACTCTAAGCTAGGTCGATGGGGGCGGACATGATGATTTGCGAGGCGGGTGAGGTGGCCGTCGTACCGTTCCCGTTCACCGACATGGCAGTGGCCAAGCCGCGGCCTGCCCTGGTGCTGTCGACCCAGAAAGCGAACGGTGAAAGCGGCAACACCGTTTTCGCCATGATCACCACTGCTGCAAAAAGTCACTGGCCGACCGACGTG
>NZ_JBWZET010000015.1:0-4971 GCF_056722145.1 Rhizomicrobium sp.
GAAGGTCGTCATCAACGTCGGCACGCCGAACGTCGCTTGCGGGAAGGTGCCGCCGGCCACGGCGCCGCAACAGGCCGGGATCACCATCTGCACCGGCCGATCGCCGACGGCGCGGCGCAGCATCTGCAGCGTGATTGACATGCCGCAACCGCCGCAATTGGTGTTGCCTTTGCGGAAAATCGGTTCGGCGCGATCGAGATCGGACTGGCACAGGCCGCCGAGAACTGGTTCGTTCATCACACCGCCTCCATCAGCACCGGCGCGTCGGTTTCGGTTCGCGCCGCGATATCGGCGACCATCTTGACGATGTGCTCGGGGCGGATGTCGCCGCCGCCCATGCCGGCGAGATAATCCTGCACCACCGCCCCCGGATCGGCGAGCGCGCGCGTCTCGTTCCAGACGATGCCGCCGACGCCGAGGCCGATATTGCGGTCGATCACCGCGATGCGTTTTTTGCCGGCGAAAATCCGCCGCAGCGCCGCCTCCGGCAGCGGCCGGAACATCCTGAGGCGCAGCGAGCCGATTTTCTTGCCTTCGGCGCGGAGCTGGTCGACCACGCGTTCGGCGGTGATCGGAATGGTGCCGATCGAGACGATCAGGGTTTCGGCATCATCGCACCGGTACGGCACCAGAATGTCGGGCGGCCGGCGGCCGAAAATTTTCTCGAATGCGTCCTGGATTTCGCCATAGACCGCCGGCGCGCCGAGCATCGCCTGATGATGCTGCAGGCGGTGGACTTCGGTCTGATGCGGGATTTCGATCTGGCCGAGGGTGTGCGGCACCTCGGCAAGGCGGTGCGGAACCACGGTCGGCGGCAGGAAGGCGTCGACCTTGGCCTGCTCGGGCACCTCGATCTGCGCCACGGTGTGGGAGAGAATGAATCCTTCCATGCACACCATCACCGGCATCATCACGCGGGCATCTTCGGCCAGGCGGAAGGCGCTGAGCACGGTGTCGAAGACTTCCTGGTTGTCGGCGCAGAAGAACTGGATGATGCCGGCATCGCGCAGCATCAGGGCATCGCCGTGATCGGCCCAGATGTTCCACGGCGGGCCCATGGTGCGATTGGCGACTGCCATCACCACGGGAAAGCGCATCGTCGCCGCCGCGATGCAGTTTTCCACCATGTAGGCGAGGCCGTTCGACGAAGTCGTGGTGAAGGTGCGGGCTCCCGCCGCGGCGCCGCCGATGCACACCCCCATGGCGGAATGCTCGCTTTCGACGCGCACGACATGGCCCTTGTCGATCTTCTGATTGCAGAGGAATTCCATGCATTCGGTCGACGGCGTGATCGGATAGACTCCGGAAACGAAGCCGCGCCCGGTGCGATTGGCGCGAGCGGCGAGCGTGGCGGCTTTGGCGGCGCCGTGATTGGCGGAGAGCAGTTCCAGGCTCATACGGTCTTCTCCTGCATCGCCATCACGCCGCGCGGACACTCGGCCACGCACATGCCGCAGCCTTTGCAATAGTGCGGATCGATCTGGTAGCCGCCGGTCTCGCGATAAATCACGCCATCGGGACACGAGATGATGCAGGTGTCGCACAGCGTGCAGTGGCCGCAACTGAAGCAGCGGCCGGCTTCGCTGGCATCGCCGAGGCCAACATTCACTTCGGAAAAATCGCCGGCCAGCGATGCCGGCACGATGTGACGGTCGGCGTGCGGACGGCCGGGCTCGAAGTGATCGAAACGGATATGCCCCGGCGCCACGGGTTCGCCGTTGGTCTTCGCCATCAGCCCGATAGGACTGCCAAGCACGGCTTCCGCCGCCTTGCGTCCCGAACCGATGGCGTGGGTGACGGTGCCTTCGGAGGTGGCGCAATCGCCGGCGAAATACACCGCCAGCGCCTGCTCGCCGTGATAGGCACGGCCGTCTTGCACGCGCCAGCCATCGGGCAGCGCCATCTCGTTGTTCTGCCCCAGCGCCAGCAGCACCGTATCGGCTGACAGCGTCGCGGTGCGATCGGTCACCACCGGACGGCGCCGGCCGCTGGCATCGGGCGGACCGGCCTCCATCTCGGCGAGAACGGCGGTGGTCACGCCGTCGCCGCCCTGGAACGCCACCGGCGTGCGGAAGGCCATGATTTCCACGCCTTCCTTTTCGGCGTCGTGGATTTCCTCCACGATGGCTGGCATGTCCGTCTTGGCGCGGCGATAGGCGATGGTGACGCTTTGCGCGCCGCAACGCACCGCCGTGCGGGCGCAGTCGATGGCGGTATTGCCGCCGCCGATCACCACAACGTTGCCGGTCAGCGCCACCGGCTTGCGCTTGGCGCGATCGAGGAAATCGAGACCTTGTTCGACATTTGCCAGATGCTCGCCCGGAATGCCGAGCGACACCGCGGCGCCGAACCCGACCGCGACGATCACCGCATCATGGGCGCGGCTCAACTCTGCAAGATCGGTCTTGCCGACCGGTGTATTGCAGCGCGATTTCACGCCCAGCGCCGTGATGCGCGCCAGATCCTGCTCCAGCGCGGCCGGCGGCAGGCGAAAAGCCGGAATGCCATTGCGCAAGACACCGCCGAGCCCCGGTCCCGACTCGTAAATCGTCACCGCATGGCCTTCGCGCGCCAGCGTCCACGCCGCCGAAAGTCCCGCCGGACCGCCGCCGACCACCGCGACATGCAACGGCCGCGACACGCTCGCGCGCTTGGGCTCGAACACCGTGTGATCGCCGATGAAGCGTTCCAGGCTTCGGATATTCACCGCCCCGTCGAAGAAGGCGCGATTGCAGCGGCCCATGCAGGGAGCCGGACAAACCCGTCCGCACACGGAAGGAAGCGGCTGGGTCGCGAACAAAATCGCCGCCGCCGCTTCGACGCCATCCTTCTTCAGCGCCTGGACGAACCCGACCACGTCGTTGCCGGCCGGGCAGGCGACGTTGCAGGGCGCGTCGTGGGTGGCATAGCTCGGCGTCTGGTTCGACCAGGTGCCGGTCATCACGGTGGGCGGAAAATCCTTGGTGTGCTCGAGCGTGGAGGCGACCGGTTGCGGCACCGCCACGGGCGCGGCCGCCAGCTCGGTTTCCGGCGTCCGCACTTCGGCGAACTGCACCGTGTCGAAGGCCTGGCGGGCGGCGGTGAAATCGCCCGAAACGCCGAGCTTGGCAAAGACTTTTTCCAGCGCCGTCACCGGCAAGCCCAACAGCCGCGCATAGGCGCCGAGGATGGTGGTGTTGATGATCACCACCGCCGCCGAGCCGATGCCCTGCTCGCGGGCGATCGACGTCGCGTCGACGACGCCGAAGCGATAATGATCGAACCGTCCGGCGAAATGGGCGAGCGGCAGATGCGAATTCAAGAGCAGCAACGAGCCCGGCGCGACGCCATCGAAAATCGCCGGCCGCATCAGCCCTTCATCGAGCACCAACAGATGATCGGGGCGATAGACCTTGTTGGCATTCTTGACCGGATCGCGATCGACGCGCGTGTAGGCCTGCACCGGCGCGCCCGAGCGCTCGCTGCCGTAATCGCCGAAGGTCTGCACATAGCAGCCCATCTGGGTGAACAGCGCCGCGATCAGCTTGGCGCAGGTTACCCCGCCCTGGCCGCCGCGCCCGTGCACGCGCACTTCCAACGGCAGCGTCAGATCGGACGGAAGCGGGACATCGGCGAGAGCGTGCATGGTTGCCTGCCTAGTGGATCGGGCGTCGAGCCTAATCGGCGGGCAGATTGCCGATATGACGAAAATCAACCCAGCCCGAGACTCGTTTCCCCTGATTTTCCCTCAAATTCCCGCAGCTTAAAGCGCATTTTGGCCGCGGGGGCGGGGCTGAGTTACGCGTGTAATCGAGGCCCGTAACTTTCTGCCCGCCTCAGGCCAAGGATCGGCATCGAGTCGTGCCCCCCGCCGCGCCGCCCCGACATTTTCTGCTGCCCCGGGATTGGGAATAGGCGCTATGCGACAAAGCGCGAGGGACCGCGCGCCATCATCCCGGACGCGCCCGCACAGATCGCAAAGTTTGGCACGTGGGCGCGTTCCGAGGGTTCGCCGGCCGGAGATTTTCGCGCGTTGGCAGCGAATCCCCCACCACCTGGGTCCCCGGTCGATGCTTCGCCGCTGCGCGCCTTCGCTCGCCGGGGATGACAAGTGGCCGGCGCGAAAAAATTCTCGTCATGCTGAGGCGCTTTACGCGCACGCCGCCAGCGATGACATCGCCTGCCCGGGGCGCATAGCCGCGAAGCACCTATCGCGCGGATTTACTTTGCCCCAATACGGTCGCTATCCCACACCCCACCGCCGAATTGTCGCGCCTCATCACGCGCTTGGACCAGCGCACGCGGGCTTATCCCCGTCGGCCAAAACGGGCTTATAATTGCGGCCATGAACGCGCTCGCGCCGTCGCAGATTCCGGCCGTTTTGGCGGCGGCCTCGGCGCGTCTGCCACGGGCGCACAGGAGGGGGGCCCCGCCCCCGAAAATCAAAACAATTATCTTGCCGAACCGAGCTGGGGCCGCAATCAGCGCCGTGACGCGCGGTCGGCCGGGGCGGCGCTCAGCAACTTTCATGCGAGCCCGTTCCCGTAGCAAGCAGCGTGGCGACGCCAAATCCGGGTTCAAGGTCGAGAATCCAACGGCGCATAGGCCCCGCAAAAGCCCAAAATTCCGGTCTATCTCGTCACCTATGTCGAAAATGGCGTCGTTGTACGGGTCAAGGCGGTTAGGCGGCTTCGGGCCCGCACCGCGGCGGCGGCAAAAAACCCGCTGTCTCAGGGCGTTGAAGCCGCTATAACCCCGTCTCGCCGCACCGCGCCCGAGTCTTTTGCCCCCAACCAGGGCCATGGCTCAGTGCCTGCGGTATCGGCGCGGCGAGCCCGCATTCTGAAACACTCATCCGGGTACGGAACAATGGCGAATGTGGCGGTGATCGGCGCACAGTGGGGCGACGAGGGCAAAGGCAAGATCGTGGACTGGCTGTCGGCCCGCGCCGATGTGGTGGTGCGCTTCCAGGGCGGCCACAATGCTGGACAC
>NZ_JBWZET010000016.1:0-6383 GCF_056722145.1 Rhizomicrobium sp.
GATCATGTTGAGTTTTGTCGGCGAGGCGGGTGCGCAATCGCTGGAGGGGTTCGTGGTCGGCGGCGAGGCGGCGGCGCAGATGGCGTCGCGACCCAAGCCGCAAAGCGAGGGCCCGGCCGTCAACGACTCGGCGGCGGCCTGGACATTGGGACCCGGCCTGACGCTGCACATGACCTGGTCACCGACGAGCGGCAAAGTCCTGTTCGTCGAAAAGGATTGGGTCAAGGGTTCACCGACGGCGGAGACCGGCGTGCCGGGGCTGACGTTCGGGGTGACGCATCTGTCTGACATTCGCGCGCGCTTCGGCAGCAACGGTTTCGGCTTTCGCGCCAATGCCGCGAAGATTTCCGACGACGGTCTCGTGTTCGTCAATTGCTTCGAGATCGCCGGCCATGACGGTCTGGTGCTGGCGGTGGTGACCCTCGTTCACAACGATCAGATCGCCGAATTCAAGCAGCATCCCGATTCCGGCAAGGCCGTCCTCGAAACCGTGATGCTGACCGACCGCACCTATCTGCGCGGGCTGTGGGGCGCCGAGCTGGGCGTCGATCCCAAACATCATCCGATCGAATGGTGAGCGGCGGGTTCGCAATCTGCGCCCGTCAAGGCACGGCGTTACAGGTGATCCACCGCGCACCGTCCGATGCCTCAGCTGCGTTTGCTGCCGAGGCCGGCGAGGAAGAGGCTGAGGGTGCCGGAGAGGATCGCCAGCACGACGATGCCGACGGCAATCCAGATGCTGCGCTCGGCCTCGGCGATCATGTCGGTATGCTGGGTCAGGCGTTTGGCGCGTTCGAGCTTGAGCAGGTCCCATAGCCGGCCGCGCGCCTGATCGGTCAGGCTGTGTTCGGCGCGGGCAGCGTCGGAACGGTCGAAATGGGCGACCTCGTCGGGATGGGCGACGAGATAATCGAACGCGGCGGCCCGCTGCGTGAGCAGGGCGATGACATCGCGGTACAGCGCCGCCATGTCGGGGTCCGTCCCCACCGAGCGGCTCAGTTTGGCGACGGCGATGGCGATATTCTTGCGGCCGGTCGCGATCTGACGGGCAAAATGCGGCTGGCCACTGAGCACGAGCCCGTTGAGCGCGCCGTCTGACGCCAGCAGCCGCGATTCAATCGTGGTGATCTCCAGCAGGGTGTCTTCGGCCGCCTCGGCCTGGCTCCGGCTGGCCTTGAGGCTCGACAGCGTGAAGCTCATCAGGATCAGCGCGCCGATCATCAGAACGGCCGTGCCGGTGAAGATCTGCACCGCCAGCGAATGCAGCCCGCCGTCGGCGGCGGACCCGAATGCGCGCTCTTGCCATGACGCCCGGACCATGGCGCCCCCCGTCCAGATTGGCTTACCATGGTAATGAAAGCGTTTTAAAAAATCGTGCAGAGCGGTCAGGCGATGCGGCGCAGCGAAGCCGGTTTGGACGCCGCCTTCTCGCCGGCAACGGTGAAGAAGGCGACGAGGTCCGACAGCTCGCGCGTCTCGTCGACCAGGGTGCGCGAGGCCGCGGTGGTCTGTTCCACCATCGCCGCATTCTGCTGGGTCATCTGATCCATCTGGCCGACGGCGCTGTTGACCTCCTGGATGCCCGACGACTGCTGCCCCGCCGCTTGCGACATCTCGGCGACCAGCGTGTTGATGCGATGGACGTGGTCGACGATGTGTTTCAGCGCGACGCCGGTTTCGGCGACCAGCCGCACCCCGCCTTCGACATGCTCGCCGGAGGTGTGGATCAGCGCCTTGATCTGTTTGGCGGCGTCGCCGGAACGCTGCGCCAGCGCCCGGACTTCCGAGGCTACCACCGCAAAACCCTTGCCGGCCTCGCCGGCGCGCGCCGCCTCGACACCGGCATTGAGCGCCAAGAGATTGGTCTGGAACGCGATCTCGTCGATCACGCCGGTGATGTCGGTGATCTTTTTCGACGATTGGGCAATGGCGTCCATCGCGGCGATCGCGGTGTCGACGACGCTGCCGCCGTGTTCCGCCGCTTTCTCGGCATCGGCGGCGCTGTGGGCGGCATCGCGCGCGTTGGCGGCCGTGGTCTTCACGGTCGCGGTGATTTCTTCCAGCGCGGCGGCGGTCTGTTCGAGATTGGCGGCCTGCTGCTCGGTGCGCTGCGACAGGTCGTCGGTCGCGGTCGCGATCTCGCCGGTGCCCTCGGCGATGCGGGTGGAGACGCCGCTGACCTGGCGCACGGCGTCGTGCAGGCGGTCGAGGGCGGTGTTGAAATCCTCCTTCAAGGGGCCAAACGGACCGGTCAGATGGGCATCGATGCGGTGGGTTAGGTTGCCGCGGGCAAGTTCGGACAGGCCGGTGCCGATGCTTCGCACGATGGTGTCCGCCTGCTCAGCCTTGGTGCGCTCGGTGGCGGCGAGCTGCTGGCGGAAGGCCTGCATCGAATGAGCGAGCTTGCCGATCTCGTCGTCACGGTCGAGCGCCGGCACGCTGGCGTCGCTGCGCCCCTCGGCGAGGCCCGACATGGTCTCGACCATGCGTTCGAGCGGACGGGCTGCAACCTTGCGGAAGGTGGTGCGCACGGCGAACAGGAGTGCCAGCGAAAAGCCGACCACCGCGGCCAGCAGCAGGGCAACTTTGCGGTCGCGTTCGGCAAAATCGGCTTTCGCCGACAGACTGGAGGAAAACACCGCAATGACGTCGCCTTTGCCCTGGCGCATCGGCGCGGCATGGCAGGCGTAACATTCCTGCCGGCCCGTGGCGGCCGTACCGCCGAGCACGACCGGCGTCGAAAATCGATATGTATCACCGACGAAGCGGCCGACCGGCCGGCCGGTCCGCATCACTTCTTCGTCGATGGCATCGCGCGGCGCCTTGATCGCGGTCTTGGGCTCGCTCTGGCTGACGAACGCCGCCATCGGGCGGTTCCAGGCGCTCCACAGCTCGCCCGGATAATCGACATTGCGCTGCGCGAACCAGCCGTTGAACACCGACAGCGAGGCGTTGTCGCTGTCCTTGAGGCGGGCCATCATGGCACTGTTGACGAGGGCGTCGAGCGACTGCATCTCGTTCGACGACAGGCTGTGCAGCCGGGTTTCGATGGCGTCGGTTTCCGTCCACCACGTCAGCGCCGAGGCGCAAACGGCGGCAATCGCCAGGCCGATGCCGACGATCGCCATGAACTGGCGCTCCAAGCTGCCGTTGATCCAGTGCATTGCGCATTCCCGGGGTGGTCCTGGGCGGCGATACTCCGGGGAGACGATTGGGATGGGGTTAATTGCAGTGCTGGATTGGCATCTATAAGTAGTTGCACGGACAAACAAAACGGCGACACCAAAAGAAAAAGGCGGACAGGGCAACCCCCCATCCGCCTTTTACAGGTGTTTGTCGAAACCGCTTAAACCGTCTTCTGCGGTCCGACGAAGGCGACGCGCAGCATGTTGGTGGCGCCAGGGGTGCGCAGCGGAACGCCCGCCGTCACCACGATGCGCTCGCCCGGCTTGGCGAAGCCTTCGAGGAAGGCAAAGCGCGCGGCGCGATCGACCATGTCGTCCAGGTCCTGGGCATCTTCGGTGTAGATGCAGTGCAGACCCCATACGAGGCTCAACCGGCGCGATACTTCGAGCTGCGGCGTCAGCGCGATGATCGGCGCGTCCGAACGTTCGCGGGCGGCGCGAAGCGCGGTCGAGCCGGACTTGGTCCAGCAGACGACGGCGCGGGCGTGGATAGTGCTCGTCACCTCGTGCACGGCGGCCATGATCGCGTCCGGCGTGGTCGATTCCGGCTCGTTCCTCTGGCTGTTCATGATCGGGATGTACTGCGGATCGCCTTCCACCGTGGTGGCGATCTTGTCCATCATCGACACCGCTTCCACCGGATACTGGCCGGCGGCGCTCTCGGCCGACAGCATCACCGCATCGGCGCCGTCGAACACGGCGTTGGCAACGTCGGTGACTTCGGCGCGGGTCGGCACCGGCGCGGTGATCATCGACTCCAGCATCTGGGTCGCCACCACCACCGGCTTACCGGCCTTGCGGGCCATCTTGGTGATCAGCTTCTGCTTGCCGGGCACTTCCTGCACCGGCAGCTCGACGCCGAGGTCGCCACGCGCCACCATCAGCGCGTCCGACAGGTCGAGGATTTCCGGCAGCCAGTCGATGGCGCGCGGCTTCTCGATCTTGGCGAGGCAGCCGGCGCGGTGGCCGACGATCTTGCGCAAATCCGCCATGTCGTCGGGGCGCTGCACGAAGGACAGCGCGATCCAGTCCATGCCGAGATGGAGCGCGGCATCGAGATCGGCCCGGTCCTTCTCGGTCATCGCCGAGATCGGCAGCACCGTGTCGGGCAGGTTGATGCCCTTCTTGTTCTTGAGCATGCCGCCGACTTCGACGATCGCCTCGGCCGACTCCTTGCTGGCATCCTCGATCTTGAGACGGATCTTGCCGTCGTCGATCAACAGGACTTCGCCCGGCTGCACCGCCGCGAAGATTTCCGGATGCGGCACCGGAATGTCGTCGCCGCTTTCGACGATGGTCCTGCGCACCAGGCGCAGCTTGTCGCCCTTGTGCACTTCGCGCTGGCCGTTCGGCAGGACGCCGAGACGGATCTTCGGACCTTGCAGGTCGGCGAGGATGGCGATGGGACGCCCGACGCTCTCTTCGAGATCGCGCACGATGCGGACTTTTTCCGCAAGCTCCGCCGGCGCGTTGTGGCTCATGTTGATGCGGAAGACGTCCGCGCCCGCCTCGAACAGAGCCCGGATCATCTCTGGCGATGAACTTGCCGGACCGAGCGTTGCAAGGATCTTGGTTTTACGTCTGCGCCTCATGAAGTTCTTTTCCGATTCATCCTAGTTCGACAGTGATTGCTTCCAATTTGGGCTGTTGCCCGTATCGACGGCAAAGAAGCCTTTGCGGTCAAATCCACGCGGCGCACAATTGCCCCGCCCGGAAATTTCGAATTTCGGCTGCGGCAGCGTGCAGAAATAGGTTCCGCCGCCCCAATTGCCCGACTGGCCGTCCGTTCCGTAGAGGTAGTAGTAGCGTGCATTGAGCCGGCCGGAGATGAGCGTCTCGCATTTTCGCGAAGGAATTGTCCACCAGCCTCGGCTCTCCCACTCCGTTCCGTTGTACAGGCCCAATGCCACCTTCGCTGCCACGCTCGCCTTGTTGCAGACCGTGAGGTCGGCCCGGGCCGGGACCGTCACAGCCACCGTTAAAAGGAGAATCAGGGCAACAGAAAGGCGCATGGCGCTGTCAGGATGTCGCGCAAAGCGGGGGATTCGTCAACGTCATACCGAACACTTGCCCAATAAAGCCCTGACGGCGATGATGTCCGTTCGATGACGGAACCTCCTTTCGAGCATATCCCGGAGCCCCCGGGGGCGCAGGCGAGACTGCTATTCGTCTGCGATCACGCCGCAAATGCCGTGCCAGAGGGCGTTAGCCTCGGCCTCGGCCCCGATTTGTTGGCCACCCATATCGCCTATGACATCGGTGCAGCCACCGTCACCCGCGATCTCGCCGCCCGCTTCGCGTGTGCCGCGATTCTGGGGCGCTGGTCGCGTCTGGTGATCGACCTCAACCGCGGCCCCGATGATCCCACCCTGGTCATGAAACTGTCAGACGGTGCCGTCATTGCCGGCAATCGCGATGTCGATGCGGCTGAGGTCGCCCGTCGCATACGGGATTTCCACGATCCCTATCATGGCGCGATCACCGCCGCGGTCGACCGGATCGAGGCCGCCGGAAAGGTTCCGGTCCTGATCTCGATCCATTCCTTCACGCCGGTTTGGAAGGGACGCAAACGAACGTGGGAGGTCGGCGTGTTGTGGGACCGGGACGGCCGGCTGGCCCAGCCCTTGATGGCGCGGCTGGCCGAGGCGGGCTTCACCGTCGGCGACAACGAGCCCTATTCGGGGGCGCTCGACGGCGACACCCTCAACCGCCACGGTACGCGGCGCGGGCTGCCCCATGTCCTGATCGAAATCCGCCAGGACCTGATCGCCCGCGATGCCACCGCATTCGCCGCGCGTCTTCAGCCGGTTATCGCTGCCGCGCTCGCCGATATGGCGGCGGTGGAACGGCATCCGCCTGAAAAGACTCACAGCTAGCGCATCCGGTCGCGTTGCGTGCGGCGGACGCGGCGGCTAGGTTCCGCGGCTCATCGGTGCATAAGGCGTTTGATATGGCCAAGTCGGGCTTCGCGAAAGATCGTCTGCGTTCCTTCATCGAGCGCGTGGAGCGTCTCGAAGAAGAGAAGAAGGCGCTTTCGGACGACATCAAGGAAGTCTACGCCGAGGCCAAGGGCGAAGGATTCGACGTCAAGATCATGCGTCAGATCGTGCGCCTCAGGAAAATGGACAAGGCCGACTATCAGGAAGCCGAAGCGATGCTGGAGCTCTACAAGCGCGCTCTGGACATGCTCGACTGACG
>NZ_JBWZET010000017.1:0-6390 GCF_056722145.1 Rhizomicrobium sp.
CCGGCGTCTTCGACGAGCAGCCGATGCCCGACATCTTGGCGACGCGATGGGGCGCGATGGCAAGTTCGAAGCACGCCTGCACGATGGCTGCGCTGATCGAATCGTGGCCGCAGCCGGCGCACAGCGTCGAAATCCGCCCTTCGTAATCGCGCCGCGTAAAGCCGAGCGCATTTGGTTTCAGCGAAGGATGATGCAGCTTGGGCTTGGCGATATAGGTCATTCCGCCGCCTCCTGGGCTTCGGTCTCGGCCAGGCCGGCGATGGCCGCGATTTGCCGGATGATGAAGCGGGCAGTGATCGGCGTGCCGTCGAAATGCAGCACGGGCAGGAACTTCGCCGGATCGATGGCGCATTCGCCGACGATCAGCTTCATCAATTGGGCGTCGCGATTCTGCTCGACCACGAACACCTGGTCATGCGCCGCGATGAAGGCATCCACTTCGTCGTTGAAGGGGAAGGCGCGCACCCGCATCAGGTCGAGCGGCAGGCCTTTGCTCTCCAGCACCGCCACCGCTTCATCCATCGCCACCGCGGTGGAACCGTAATAGATCACGCCATAGCGGGCTTTTTCCTTGGCTTCGCGCAGCACCGGTTTGGGCACCAGCGACTTGGCGGTTTCGAATTTGCGCAGCAACCGCTTCATGCCCTCGACATAGACGCCGCCGTCTTCGGAATAGCGCGCATAGGCGTCGTGGCTGGAACCGCGGGTGAAATAGGCGCCTTTGGAGGGATGGGCGCCGGGAATGGTGCGATAGGGCACCGCGTCGCCGTCGGCGTCGAAATAGCGCCCGAACGATTTTCCCGCTTCCAATTCCGCCGCCGTCAGCACCTTGCCGCGGTCGTAGCGTCGCGCATCATCCCAGGCGAGGGGTGCGACCAGCCAGTCGTTCATGCCGATGTCGAGGTCCATCATCACGAACACCGGCGTCTGCAGCCGTTCGGCAACATCGAACGCCGCCGCGGCAAAGTCGAAGCACTCGTGCGGGTCGGCGGGGAACAACAGCACATGCTTGGTGTCGCCATGGCTGGCATAGGCGGCCAGCAGCACATCCGATTGCTGGGTTCGGGTCGGCATGCCGGTGGAGGGGCCGCCGCGCTGCACATCGAACACCACCGCCGGCACTTCGGCGAAATAGGCGAAACCGAAAATCTCGCTCATCAATGAGATGCCGGGACCCGATGTCGCGGTGAAGGCGCGGGCACCGTTCCAGCTCGCCCCCACCACCATGCCGATGGCGGCGATCTCGTCTTCGGCCTGCAGAAACGCGAAGTTCTTTTTCTTCGTCACCGGATCGATGCGGAACCGCGCCGCGTGACGGTTGAAATTCTCCGCCAGCGAGGTCGAGGGCGTGATCGGATACCAGGCGCACACCGTCGCCCCTGCCCAGATGCAACCGAGCGCGGCGGCGTTGTTGCCCTGGATGAAAATGCGCTCGCCGACCTTGTCCTGGCGCTTCAGCTTCAGTTTGCAACGGCCCTTGAGCTTGTCGCGGGCGTATTCGAACCCGAAGCCGAGCGCCTGGATGTTGGGCGCGAGCAGCTTCTTCTTGGTTTCGAACTGTTCGGCGATCAGCCATTTGACCGCTTCCAAATCCATGCCGAGAAGGTTGGTCAGGGCGCCGACATAAACGATGTTCTTGAACAATTGGCGCTGGCGCGGATCGGCATAGGCCTTGTTGCAGATGTCGGTCAGCGGGATCGGCAGCAGCGTGATATCTTGGCGGAACTTGTCCGGCGGGATCGGCTTGGTCGAATCGTAGACGAGATAGCCGCCCGGCTCGATCGACGCCATGTCCTTGTCGAAGGTCTGCGGATTGAGCGCCACCATCAGATCGACGCCGCCGCGCCGCCCGAGCCAGCCCTCGCCCGAAACGCGCACTTCGTACCAGGTTGGCAGGCCCTGGATGTTGGAGGGGAAAATATTGCGCGAGGCGACCGGCACGCCCATGCGTAGGATCGAGCGCGCGAACAGCTCGTTGGCGCTGGCCGAGCCCGAGCCGTTGACGTTGGCGAACTTGACGACGAAGTCGTTCGTGGCGGTCAACGGCTGCATGAGTTGGCCTTGGCGATGTCGATCGTGAATTTCTTCATGTCCCAGGCCCCGGTCGGACAGCGTTCGGCGCACAGCCCGCAATGCAGGCAGACATCCTCGTCCTTGACCATGATGGCGCCCGACTTGAGTTCGGTCGAGACGTAGAGGTCCTGACTGGCATTTTCCGCCGGCGCCTTGGTTTTCAGCCGCAGCTCGGCCTCCGGTGCATTGCCGGTGAAGGTGATGCAGTCAGTCGGGCAGATGTCGACGCAGGCATCGCATTCGATGCACAGGCTGTCGGAAAACACCGTCTGGATGTCGCAATTGAGGCAGCGTTGCGCTTCCAGCAGCGCCAGTTCCTTGGTGTAGCCGAGTTCGACTTCCATGTTGACGTTGCGCAGGGTCTCGGCCTTGGGCGCGTGCGGAACCTTGTAGCGCAGGTCGAGCGAAACGTCGTTGTCATACGACCATTCGTGAATGCCCATCTTCTGGCTCGACAGCGTGGTGCGCTGGCGCGGGCGCACCGTCACATCCTGGCCGCGGCACATCAGGTCGATGGAAATCGCCGCCTCGTGGCCGTGCGCCACCGCGGTGATGATGTTCTTGGGCCCGAACGCCGCGTCGCCGCCGAAGAAAATTTTCGGATGCGAGGATTGCAGCGTCGCGTTTTCGAGCACCGGCATGCCCCATTCGTCGAATGTGACGAGCTCGCGCTCGATCCACGGGAACGCATTCTCCTGGCCGACCGCGACCAGCACGTCGTCACAGGCGAAATGCACCGGCGCTTCGCCCGCGGGAACCAGCTTGCGTTTGCCGCCGACGTATTCGGCGCGAACCTTTTCAAACGTCACGCCGGTCAGGGTGCCGCCGTCATGGGTGAATGTGAGCGGCACCAGGAAATTGTGGATCGGGATGTCCTCGCCCTGGGCATCGTCTTTTTCCCACGGGCTTGCCTTCATCTCGGCGAAGCCGGAGCGTACCACCACCTGCACATCCTCACCGCCGAGGCGTCGCGCGGTGCGGCAACAGTCCATCGCGGTGTTGCCGCCGCCAAGCACCACCACGCGCTTGCCGATCGCACTGGTGTGGCCGAACGAAACCGAGGCCAGCCAGTCGATGCCGATATGGATGTGCGCGGCCGCGTCCTGCCGTCCGGGAATGTCGAGATCGCGCCCGCGCGGCGCGCCTGAGCCGACGAACACCGCGTCGAAGCCCTGCGCCAGCACCGCGGTCAGCGAGTCGATGCGAGTGCCGTAGCGCATCTCGGCGCCGAGGCCGATGACATAGCCGCATTCCTCGTCGAGCACCGCCTCGGGCAAACGAAAGCGCGGGATCTGGGTGCGCATCATGCCGCCGGGCTTTTGGTCGGCTTCGAAAATCGTCACCGCGTAGCCGAGCGGCAACAGATCGCGCGCGACGGTCAAGGAGGCGGGCCCGGCGCCGATCAAAGCGATGCGCTTGCCGTTCTTCTGGGGCGCTGGTTTGGGCAGGCGAGCGGTGATGTCGTCCTTGGCGTCGGCGGCGATGCGCTTCAACCGGCAGATGGCGACCGGCTCTTTTTCGACGCGGCCCCTGCGGCAGGCGGGCTCGCATGGGCGATCGCAGGTGCGCCCCAGGATGCCGGGGAAAACATTGGAGTGCCAGTTGACCATGTAGGCATCGGAGTAGCGGCCCATCGCGATCAGGCGAATGTATTCCGGCACCGGCGTATGGGCAGGGCACGCCCATTGGCAGTCGACCACCTTGTGGAAGGTGTTTGGGTTGGCAATATCGGTCGGCGTCATGCTTTGCGCGCGTTTGCTGAACGCATTGGAGTTTCCGTGTCCCCAGCAACGCCTTTATAGTCCGATATGGCTTGGGTTTCGCCCCATTTCTCAGAGCTTTTTGCAGCGGAACGGGACATCGCAAGAGCGTTCCGCGGTTGCGTTGAGGAACGTACGAAAGTTGCCGAAATCAAACCCATGGTGAATGTATGGACATCGCCCTGAACGAAGACCAGCGCGCCATACAGGACGGCGTTGCAAAAGTCGCGAGTCGCTTCGGCGACGACTATTGGACCGAATGCGATTCGGCGCCGCGCTTCCCCCATGAATTCCATCAGGCGATGGCCGCGGCCGGCTGGCTCGGCATTACGATGCCGGAGGAACTGGGCGGTGCCGGGCTGGGCGTGACCGAGGCGGCGCTGATGATGCACGCGGTGACCCAGAGCGGCGGCGGCATGGCGGCAGCCTCGGCACTGCACGTCAACCTGTTCGGGCCGCATGCCGTGGTCGTGCATGGCACACCCGCGCAGAAAGAACGCTGGCTGAAGCCGCTGATCGCCGGCGCCGAGAAGGTCGCCTTCGGCATCACCGAGCCCAATGCCGGCCTCGACACCACGTCGATCGAAACCGTCGCGGCGAAGACGGCGGGCGGCTATCGCGTCAGCGGGCGCAAGATGTGGACCACCACCGCGCAAGTGGCCGACCGCCTCCTCCTGCTCGCCCGCACCACGCCCAAAGCCGATTGCGCCCGCAAGGCCGACGGCATGACCTTGTTCTACACCGCGCTCGACCGCGACAAGATCGAAGTCCGCCGCATCGAGAAAATGGGCCGCGCCGCGGTGGATTCGAATGCGCTGTTCATCGACGATCTGTTCGTGCCCGAAGAGGACCGCATCGGCGAAGAGGGCAAGGGCTTTCGCTATCTCTTCGACAGTCTCAATCCCGAGCGCATCCTGTTCGGCATGGAAGCGGTGGGGCTGGGCCGTGATGCCTTGCGCCGGGCCTGCGCTTACGCCAAAGAGCGCGTCGTGTTCGGCCGCCCGATCGGGCAGAACCAGGGCATCCAGCATCCGCTGGCGGAAAAATGGTCCTATCTCGAAAGCGCCTACTGGATGTGCCTCAGGGCCGCCTGGCTCTACGATCACCAACAGCCGTGCGGCGCCGAAGCCAACGCCGCCAAGCTGATCGCAGCCCGCGCCGGCTATGAGGCCGCCCTCCAAGCCGTGATGACGCTCGGCGGCATGGGCTATGCCAAGGAATACCAGGTGGAGCGGTTGTTCCGCGAATCCGTCCTGCCCCGCATCATTCCGGTGACCGAACAGCTGATCCTCAGCTACATCGGCGAGAACGTGCTCGATCTGCCGAAATCGTATTGAGCGTCACGCCGCCTTCTTGTGCGTCAGTGCGAAGATCATGACGCCGAGATAGCCGAGCGTCGGCACCAGCATGGCGTATTGGATCGAGGTGACGGTCCACACCAGATGCATCGCCGCAACGCCGATCGCGCTGCCGGCGCCGCCCATGTAGATCAGCGCCGTGCCCGCTTCGGTGCGGGCGCCGAGGCCGGAGATGGCGGTGCCGAGGATGGTTGCAAACATGATCGAAACCGAGAAGCTCGATGCCACCATGGCGTAGACGCCGAGCGTGCCGCCATGTACCGTGGCGATGATGCCGAGCACCAGTCCGCTGGCGGCGAACAGGCCGAGCAGCTTCACCGGCGAGACCCACAGCATCAGGACCGCGCCAACAGCCCGGCCGATCGCGAACACCACCAGCGTTGCCAGCAGGAAATCGGCGGCGACCGGTGAGGGGGCGCCCGGCATGGCGTCCTTGATGTACCAGGCGCTGAGCGTCCAGGTGCCTGCCATGGCGGCGACGTTGCAGACTTGTGCCCCCATCGCGGCGAGGAAGCGCGGCTGCGCCAGCAGGATTTGGAAATCGGCCATAACCGCAGTCCCGCGCTCGGTGGCAAGGCGCGGGAAGGCGAGCTTGTCGACCACAAAGGCGAGCGCCAGCACGAACAGGCCGAGCGCCATGTAGGGCCGCACCACCGCGCTGGCGAGTTCTTCCAGCGGCAGGGCATCGTTCGACAGGATCAGCCAGCGTCCGACATAGACCGCGACCAGCACGCCGACCGGATAAAGTGCGTGGGCGAAATTGAGCCTGAGGGTTGCGGTCTCGGGCGGCCCCATGCGGGCGATCAGCGGATTGGCACCGATCTCGAGGAAGAGATAGCCGCAGCTCATCACCACGGCGGCGAACAGGAAGAAGCCAAACGCGTTCTGCAGCGCCGCGGGATAGAACAGGAAGGCGCCGACGCACCAGGCGCCGAGGCCGAACACGATGGTCGCCTTGGAGCCGAAGGCGCGGGCATAAATGGCGGCGGGAATGGCGATCAGGAAATAGGTGAGGCTGTAGGCGCTCTGGGTCAGCACCAGTTCGCGGGCATCGAGCGCGAACGCCTGGGCGAATTCCGGAACCAGCGTGTCATAAAGCCGGTGCCCGACGCCCCACAAGGCGAAGAGAAAGAAGGTGAGGATCAGTGCCGGTCGGTGTTCGCGAGCCACGGAAAATGCCTCAAATGCGGGAATAGAAT
>NZ_JBWZET010000018.1:0-4355 GCF_056722145.1 Rhizomicrobium sp.
GGCGAATAGGGCGGCAGGAACAGCGGCCAGGCGCCGCGATCCTGAATGAGCTCGGTCACGCGCGGCCCTTTGTGCGAGGACAGATTGTCCATGATGACGACATCGCCCTTGGCGAGGGTTGGGGCAAGTTGGCTCTCGATGTAGACTTCGAAGGCGCTGCGGTTCATCGGGCCATCGAGCACCCAAGGTGCCGTCAGGCCGTAACATCTGAGACCGGCAACGAAGGTCTGGGTGTGCCAATGGCCGAAGGGCGCATACATTCTGAGCCGCTCGCCGAGCGGTGCCCGCCCGCGCAAGCGCGTCATCTTGGTGGTCGTGCCGGTCTCGTCGATGAAGACCAGACGATGGGGCTCAAGGCTCATGCGCGGCACGCGAAGCCTGAACCACTCATCGCGCTGCTGGGCGACGTCGGGACGATTTTGTTCGCTGGCCAGCAAGGTTTTTTTTAAAGCGCAGGCCGTGGCGGATCAGAAAGCGCGACAGGCTTGCGGGCGCTGTCTCGGTGCCGGTCTCGGCCTTCAGCGCCTCGGCCAACTCCGGCATCGTGATGTCCGGCTTCTGCTTTATGCAGGCCAGCAGAAAATCCTTGTGGGGCTTGAGCTTACCCGCGCTGCCGCCACGCTTGCCGGGAGCGGCCGAGCCGGTGCGGTCCCAGCGCTCCACCAACTTGACCGCGCAGCTGGCGCTGACACCGAAACGGTCGGCAGCTTCTCGCCGCGAGCCGCCGTCTTCGACAAATCCGATAATCCGTTCGCGCAAATCCAAGGAATACGGCTTGCCCATGGTCCACCTCCGACCAAGGTGAATCATGATTTGCCCCTCAATGGGAATCCCCCTTGCGATTCCTGATGACTGTCCGATGCTCTAGGGCCGGCAAATGCCATTCACCCTGCTATTTGCAGTGTCCACAAGACGCTGGAGAGCTCCTAATTGCATTAACTATATCTTGTTTAATGAAGGCTCCCAATAGGTTCAAAAGAATCGCCGCTTGTTGCTGCGAAGTCACGGAAAAACCAAGGAAACCTTTGAGATCGTCAGCCCCCATCTGCTAAATTTGGGGCGTTCTGTGGGAGAGTATTTCGGTACGAAGTGCCATGAGGGGATATTGGTTAAGCCGCGCGCTTTTGGCCGCCGCGGGCGTTGTCGTCAGCCTGACGACCGCCGCCGTGTCGCTGGCGGCTGACACCAACGTAGTCTCCCGTTCGGCCGTGTCGTTCGATGTGCCGGTCCTGCTGCCCGATGCGGCGATGGCGCCCGTCAATGTGTTGGCGAACCCGCTGGCCGAAACCGTCGCGGGGTTGGCCCTCGACAACTCTCTGTCTTTGGACACCGCCTTCAACGCCGATGTGGTGAGTCTGCTCGATCGCTTTGCCCCGGGTGCGGACGCGTTCGACGGCTTGTTCTATTCGCCGGCGGCGCTCGGTTCGCCCTATGCCGGCCTGTCGAGCGGCGGCGCCTATGCCGGAATCCATGCCAAGCTGACGGAAGGCATCAACATTTCGTTCGGCCAGGCCTCGTCCGCGCCGGGCTTGAATCGCTATCTCGTCGGCCCCGCCACCGCCTATGCCAGCCTCGGCGGCCGTTTGCCGTTCGACCTGCGCTACACCAATTCGGTGCTCGCGGGCATGACCTGGAATTTCGCGCGCTGGGGCGGCGTCAATCTGATGGCGTCGCAGACCACCGAACACGGTGGCGTGCTCGGCGTGGTCAATCCGGCGTTGGGCGCGCGCACTTCTGCTCTGGGCGTGACCGCGCATGTCAGTTTCGGTGGCGGCTGGGTCACGACCGCGAGCTACAGTGAGGGCCTGACCCAGCTGTCGCTGCGGCCGGGCGCGCTGTCGCCGTCGACCACGCTGCGTACGGAATCGTTCGGCGTCGCCGTCGCCAAGAGCGGCCTGTTCAAGCGTAACGATGCGCTTGGCGTCGCCTTCGCCCAGCCGGCGCCAAGTTTCGGCGGGCCGCTGACGCCCGACAAATCCAACGAATTGCAGTTCTTCGGCCACGACAAGCTGCTGTCGTCGATGGCCCAGGAGACCGATATTGAGCTCGGCTACAAGACCGAGTTCTTCGGCGATTCGGTGGCGCTGCAGGCCAATGCGTCCTACCAGATGAATTTCGGCGGCATTACCGGACGCGACTCCGTCTCGCTGCTGTCCAAGGCCAAGATCAAATTTTGAATCAGGTCGGTAGCGGCGCGTCCGGTTGCGGTCGCGTGGCCGCTTCTGTACAACCCGCCCAACTCCACAAACCCCTTCCTTGAAAGGACTGCCGATGGCTGGCCCGCAATTCGTCTTCTACATGAAGGGTATGTCCAAGACCTACCCGGGCGGGAAGCAGGTCCTCAAGGACATCTGGCTGTCGTTCTATCCCGGCGCCAAGATCGGTATTGTCGGTGTCAACGGCGCCGGCAAGTCGACCCTGATGAAGATCATGGCCGGCATCGACAAGGAATTCACCGGCGAGGCCTGGGCGGCGGACGGCGTGCGCGTCGGCTACCTGCCGCAGGAACCGCAGCTCGATCCCGAGCTCGACGTCCGCGGCAACGTGATGCTCGGCGTCGCCGCCAAGAAGGCGCTGGTCGACCGCTTCAACGAGATCGCCAACAATTATTCCGACGAAACCGCCGACGAGATGGCGCGGCTGCAGGACGAGATCGAAGCCAAGGGGTTGTGGGATCTCGACAGCCAGGTCGACCAGGCGATGGATTCGCTCGGTTGCCCTGACGGCGATGCCGGCGTCGGCGCGCTCTCCGGCGGCGAACGGCGCCGCGTTGCGCTGTGCCGGCTGCTGCTCGATGCCCCCGACATTCTGCTGCTCGACGAACCGACCAACCATCTCGACGCCGAGACCACCGGGTGGCTGGAACGCACGCTGCGCGAATACGCCGGCTGCGTGATCCTGGTCACCCACGATCGCTACTTCCTCGACAACGTCACCAGCTGGATTCTCGAACTCGATCGCGGCAAGGGCATTCCGCACGAGGGCAACTACACCAAATTCCTGATCGAGCAGGAAGGCCGCTTCATGAAGGAGGGCCAGGAAGAACAGGCGCTGCAGAAGACCATCGCGCGCGAACGCGAATGGATTCAGCAGGGCGCCAAGGCGCGTCAGGCCAAGTCGAAGGCGCGTATCAACGCCTACGAAGACCTGGTGGCCAGGTCGAACGAGCAGCGCTCCGGCCCGGCCCAGATCATCATTCCGGTGGCCGAACGCCTCGGCAATGTGGTGGTGGAAGCCGACGGGTTGTCGAAGGCGTATGACGAACGGCTGCTGTTCGAGAACGTGACCTTCAACCTGCCGCCGGGCGGCATCGTCGGCGTCATCGGCCCCAACGGCGCCGGCAAGACGACATTGTTCCGTATGCTGACGGGTCAGGAAACACCCGATGCCGGCACGCTGCGGATCGGTCCGACGGTACACCTCGGCTATGTCGACCAGAGCCGCGACAGCCTCGATCCCAACAAGACCGTGTGGCAGGAAATCACCGACGGGCTCGACGTGCTCGAACTCGGCAAGCGGACGATGAACAGCCGCGCCTATTGCGGCGCTTTCAATTTCAAGGGCGGAGACCAGCAGAAAAAGGTCGGCCAGCTTTCAGGCGGCGAGCGCAACCGCGTGCACCTCGCGAAAATGCTGAAGTCCGGCGCCAATCTGCTGCTGCTCGACGAACCGACCAACGATCTCGACGTCGAAACCCTGCGCGCGCTGGAAATGGCGCTGGAAGAGTTCGCCGGCTGCGCCATGATCATCAGCCATGACCGCTGGTTCCTCGACCGCATCGCCACCCACATGCTGGCGTTCGAAGGCGACAGCCATGTGGAGTGGTTCGAAGGCAACTTCCAGGACTACGAAGCCGACAAGAAGCGCCGCCTCGGCATGGAAGCCGACCAGCCGCACAAGATCAAATACAAGCGGTTCGCGCGGTAACGTTCTGCCCCCGCGCCTTCGCGGGGGAAGTGGATCGCGCGTCAGCGCGAGACGAAGGGGGCTTCTCCCCGCAGCCGATATGTAGAACGCATCGGAAAACCGGGGCGTTTTGTTTGTGCATCGCCGTCATGGACCGGCTTGATCCACGGCTGTCCAGGTAGTGCCCCCACGCGAGAGCATCCGCTATAGTTGAGCAGATTCGGGGGCGCTCATGTTCAACAAGAAAACAGTCTTTATCCTCGGCGCCGGTGCAAGCTGGCATTACGGCTATCCGACGGGCGAGGAGTTGGTAAGGGCTGTCAGAACTACCGCAGAAGAAATTCTAGAGCAACTTCCCTGAAACGCGAGTCGGAAGGGATTCCCGCGGCGGTCTGATTGTGATTCGATTCTGCCGGTTTTGACCGGAGATTCGGTATGGGCAGGCCCTA
>NZ_JBWZET010000019.1:0-13202 GCF_056722145.1 Rhizomicrobium sp.
CCGCCGGTGACGGCGCTCGCCACCAACAAGTTCCAGGCGATCTTCTCGCCGATGAGCGCGGCCTATCACTTCTGGAAGAACGGCCGGCTGCCGATCCTGAAGCGCTGGAAGCCGGCGCTGTTGTCGATGGCGGGCGCGGCATGCGGTGCCGCCAGCCTCACCTTCATCAACCCCGGAGTCCTCAAGCAGATGGTGCCGTTCCTGTTGATCGCGATCTGCGGCTGGCTCTTGATGAGCGATGACCCCGGCAAGACGCCCGGCCCCGCGCGGATCAAATTCGCCACCCTGGCGGTCACGCTGGTGCCGCTGGTGGGTTTCTACGACGGCTTTTTCGGGCCGGGCACCGGGACCTTCTTCGCCATGGGCATGGTCGGGCTCGGCGGCCTCGCGCTCGATCAGGCGACGGTGGAGGCCAAGCTCTACAATTTCATGAGCAACCTCGGCGCCCTGATCTTCTTCCTCTTCACCGGCCACATCGTCTGGATCATCGCCATCGTGATGGCATGCGGCATGGTTACCGGCGGCGCCATCGGCGCCCGGCTGGTGCTGAAGCACGGCACCGGCCTGATCAAGCCGCTCCTGATCGTGATGTCGCTGGCGATGAGTGCGCGCCTGTTGTGGCAGAACGGCACGCTGGCGCAGCTTTGGCGCGCGCTCGGCGGGCATTAAAAAAAATGGCGCGGGAGGGGGAGCCCCGCGCCAGTTACCGCTCAAAACTATTTCGCCGCCACCGGCTGCGGAATCAGCGCGTTGAGGATCGGCTCGACCCATTTGTCGTTCGCGATGTCGTAGACAATGAAATCCTTGTCGAACTGCCAATAAGCCCAGGCGAAGCCGCGCTTCTCGGCGGCGCGGGCCACGGCGTTGGTGTATTTGAGCCGGCTCTCCATCGGCCCGGTCTCATAGGCCCCGAACTCGCCGAGCAGGATCGGTCGGTTCCACTTGTCGCTCCACGCCTTCACGGTGTCGAAGTCCTTGGCGAGGGTGGCGAGATCGGCCTCCGTTCCCCAGGTCTGGCCGGTGAGCTTGTACTGCGACACCCACGGCGAGCCCTGATGGGTGAACTCCATCGGCGAATAGTAGTGATACGTCACGATGATGTGGCGGTCGGCGACCGGCAGCACCAGCTTGTCGAGCTGGCCGAGGCTGTTCCATTGGCCGGGGCCGATGACGACATTGCGCACCGGGTTGGAGGCGCGGATGATCGGCAGGGTCTGCTTGATCTGGTCGTTCCACATCTCGGGCGTGAACGCCTCATGCGGCTCGTTGAGGACTTCGAACATCAGGCGCGCCGGCGCATCCTTGTAGCGCGGTGCCACTTGCGCCCAGAACGCATTCAGCTTCTGGCGGCAGGCCCAGGTGTCCTGGCTGCAGTAATTGTAATCGTGCTCGTCGAGGATGACGGTAAGCCCGGCATCCAACGCGGCGTCGACCATCGTGTCGAGGCGGTTGAGATAGCCGGTCTCGAGCACGTAATAGTCGTCCATGTGGCCCATGGCGTTGAGCACGATGCGCACCGTGCCGAAGCCGGCCGCCTTGATCTTCTTGAACAGCTCGGGCTTGAAGCGCGCCTTAGCCGGATCGGTCCAGCCCGGGTCTTCGCTCAACACATTCACGCCCGGTCCCATCTGGCCAAGCTGAACGAAGGCGTCGAGGCCGGCAAAGCCCGATTGATACGCCGGCAGAACGACCGGCGCAGCGACCGGCTGCACCACGGGAACCGGCGCGGGCTTGGCCTTGGGCGCGGCGACACCGGCGGTGGTGGCGAGCATCAGGGCTGCGGCGAGCGCCACAGTCGATTTCAGCAGCATGGATCGTCTCCGGTTATTTGGTTTTGTCCGCGGGCGGAATGAGGGCGTTGAGGATCGGCTCGACCCAGGTGTTGGTCTTGAAGTCGTAGGCGATGAAGTCGCTGTCGAGCTGCCAATAGGCCCAGGCGAAGCCGTATTTCTCGGCATAGCGCGCCACCGCAGCCGTCCACTTGGCGCGGCTTTCCATCGGGCCTTTGTCATAGGCGCCGAACTCGCCGAGATAGATCGGCCGCTTGTTGGCGTCGCTCCAGGTCTTGGCGATGTAGAGTTCCTCTTCCATCACCTGGTATTCCGACTTGGTGCCCCAGGTGATGCCGAGATCGGTGTTGACCGCATCCCAGGCGGCGCCCTGGTGGGTGAAGGGCCGCGGCAAGTAATAGTGCAGCACCGCGATGATGTGATGGTCGTCTTCCGGCAGCTTCAGCCACGGCAGGCCTTCGAGATTGTTCCAGTACGGCCCGCCGATCAGCACGTTGCGGGTCGGATTGGTGGCGCGCACCACGGCGAGGAATTCGCGACTGAGCGATTGCCAGACGTCCGGCGTCACCGCGCCGTTGGGCTCGTTGAGGAGCTCGAACACCAGCTTGTTGGGCGCGTCCTTGAAGTGCGGCGCCAGCTGGCCCCACACCGCCTTGACCTTGGTGCGGCAATCGTCGACCGACTTGGCGCACAGATTATAGTCATGCTCGTCGAGCACGACGGTAAGGCCCTGCTTCAGCGCCGCATCGACCATGACGTCGAGGGTCGCCAGCCATTTCGGATCAAGCTTGTCGGCGGCATCGAGATGGACAAACGTCTGCAGCACGATGCGCACGTTGGAGAAGCCGGCGTCGTGGATGGTCTTGAACATCGCCGGCGTGAAGCGGCCCTTGTTGGGATCGGCCCACACCGGATCGTAGCCGAGCACGTTGACGCCGCGTTTCATCTCGGCAACTTGGGCGAAGGGATCGATCGGCGCGAACGCCGGCAGCGGGGCCGTTTTGGGCGCGGCAAATCCCGCCAGGCTCGTCATCAGGAAAGCGGCTGCAGCGAAAGTCCTGGACAGTCTCATCGGGTTTCTCCTGTCAGGGTTTGGTTGGAATGAGGGCGTTCTTGATCGGCTCGACGAAGCCGGGCTTGGCGTAGTCCCAGAGCACGAAATTGCCGTCGAACTGCCACCACGCCCAGGCAAAGCCGCGCGCTTCGGCGGCCTCGCGCACCGCGATCGTCCACTTGACGCGATCGCTCATCGCCGCCTGATCGTAGGGGCCGAACTCGCCGAGGAAGATCGGGCGGTCATGGGCGCTCGCCCACGCCTTCACCAGATCGAATTTGGCGTTGAGGAATTTGTATTCCTCGGGCGTGCCCCAAGTGACGCCGGACATGGCCGCCAGCCGCGGCCCCGCCCATGACGCGCCCTGATGGGTGAATTCCATCGGCAGGTAATAATGGAAGGTGACGATGATGTGCCGGTCGGCTTCGGGCAATTGCAAGAGCGGCAGCGAGTCGAGCCCGTTCCAGTTGGCCGGCCCGACGATCACGTTGCGGGTCGGGTTGGTGGTGCGGATGATCGCCAGCGTCTCGGCGAGCTGCCTGTTCCAGGCGTCGGGCGTCAGGACACCGTGCGGCTCATTCAGCACCTCGAACATCACCCGGTTGGAGGCGTCCTTGTAGCGCGGCGCGATCTGCTGCCAGAACTGATTGAGCTTGGCACCGCACGCCGCCGCATCCTTGGCGCAGAATTCAAAATCGTGCTCGTCGAGAATGACCACCAAACCGGCATCAAGCGCTGCTTTCACGAACACGTCGAGCTGAGCGAGATAGCTTTCCGGCAGCTTGCCGTCGGCGTCTTCGAAGCGGAAGGCCTGCAGCACGATGCGGACATTCTTGAAACCGCCGGCACGGATGGCCTGGAAATGCTGCGGCGTGAAGCGCCACTGGCTGGCGTTGTCCCAGCCCGGATCGTAGCCGAGCACATTGACGCCGCCGCCCATCGCCGCTTGTTCGGCTGCGGCATCGATCGGGGTGAACGGCTCGCCGAAGCCGGTCCCGGCAAACGCAAATCCTGCCATGGCCAGCAACGCGGCCGCGGCCGATACGATCTTTTTCACGAAAATTCCTCCCGGTGCGGCGGTGTTCCGCCTTTCTGGCAAGGGTAATGACAGCGCTTACGGCGGGTCAAGGCGCAACGCTGCAACGATTCCGCTCGAAAGCGCTTTCCGTGACCGGATGCGGCGAACTGTCTGGACTGTGCGCTACGCGGAATCGGTACCCTCGCGGCGTAATCAGGGCGCCTGGGGGGAGACGTCATGCGGCCAGGGATCGTTGTTGCGGTGTTGACGATGGCGGTGAACGGCGCCGACGGTTCGGTTGTCGCCGCCGAAGAACCGGCTCCGGCGGCCGTGGCCCAGCAGGCGGGCCAATGGGAAGGCCGCACCAGCATCACCGCCTTCGTGGCGAATTCGAACGTCTTTGCGGTGATGTCGGATAAGGCGCGCCTGCACCTGCCGCTCGTCACGGCCACCATGAATAAGGAAGAGACGACCGAAACCGTCATCAAGGCGTGCTGGTCGGAGGCGACGGCGGCGGCCAACGCGGTGCCAGACCCGGTGGTCGTGCTCGCCGCGCTGCACCGCGAGTTTGCCGATATTCCCTGCATCGAGCCCGATCACCCGGCGACCGTAGCGATCCTGCAGTGCGACTTCGGCGGCGGCATCACGGCAATCCGCAGTCTCTCGGTGGGTTCGAACACCCCCACGGGCTTCGAAATCGCCGACGAGATGATGCTGAAGCGCGGCGACACCGGTCCGGTCGTCCTGCACTGGCGCATCGCCACGAAGGTGACCTGGATCGGACCGGACTGCGAGGAGCCGTAACTATTTCTCGCGTTTGAAGCGGACCGTGGCGGTGTCGCTGCGGCCGTCGGCGTCGACCACGGTGATGCGGGCGTTGCCTTCGCCTTGCGGCAGATAGAGCGCCGGCTGGAAGCGGTCGAAGCTGCCGATCAGAAGGCCGTTGACCAGCCAGGTGAGCGGGCCTTTGCCGCCGTCGGCCTTCAAGAGAATGGTCTTGTCGGCATCTTTGGGGCCGGGCAACGGGATCACGGTGCCGTTGGGCGGATAGGTGATGGACGGCGGCGGCAGCGGCGCGGCGGTCTCCACCGGCTGCTCGGTGGTGCGGGTGAAGACGCGCAAAGACGGCGGCAAGGCGTCGGTGGTTTCGGCGAGAATGGTGCCGGTCGGCGGGATCGGCGCCGGCGCTTTGTCGGCCGGGAGTAGCCCGAAAGTCTTCAACAGCAGCGGCGCAGCGGTATCGACACCGACCTTGCCCGGACGCGGCGTGCCGTCCGCCCGACCGACCCAGACCCCGACCGTGTAGTCGTTGGAGAAGCCGGCGCACCACGCATCGCGGAAACCGTAGGAGGTGCCGGTTTTGAAACCGATGGTGCGCCCCCGTGCCAGCCCCTCGCCCATCGCCCAGCCTTCGGGCAGCGACACGCCGGTCAAAATCTGGCGCAGGTAATAGGCCGCCACCGGTCCGAACAGGCGATGCGCCGGGGCATCGGGCGTGCCCTCCACCAGCCTTAAGCCCCGCGCCTCGCCGCCATTGGCGATGCCCGCGTACAGCATGGTGAGATCGGCCGGCGAAATGCCGAGGCCGCCGAGCGCGAACGCCGGATTGGGCGCGGTATCGGCGGTGGGAAAATAGAGTTTGGCGCCGGCGTTCTGCAGCGCCAGCGTGAAGGCCAAGGGCCCGACCCGTTCCAGCACCGCCACCGCGGGCACGTTGAGCGACATGCGCAAGGCGTCGCGGGCGGTGACCTGGCCCTGGAAGTCGCCGGCAAAATCGCGCGGTGCGTAATCGCCGAAATTCATCGGCGCATCTTCCATCATGGTGGAGGGATGCAGGATCAGATCGTCGAATGCGAGCCCGTAGATGAAGGGCTTCAACGCCGAACCGGGCGAGCGTGGACTGCGGGCAAGATCGATCTGCCCGGCCTTGCCCCAGTAATTGGTGCCGCCGACCCAGGCGACGACATTGCGCGTCTTGTTCTCCACCACAACGATGGCGGTGGTGGCGCCGTCGCCCATATAGCGCACTTCCTGCGCCGCCATCTGTTCCACCGCGACCTGCACATCGGCATCGAGGGTGGTGACGATGCGGGTGGCATTGCTGCCATGCGCCAGACGTTCGGCAAGATGGGGCGCGATCAGCGGCATTGCCTGACGGGCGAACGGCACGCCTTCCTTGCGCGCGATGGCGGCGTCCGAGGCGGTGACGATGCCTTCCGACACCATGCGCGCCAGCACCTTGTCGCGGCCCTTGAGCGCCGCGATGGCATGGCGGTCGGGGCGCTGCTTCACCGGCGATTGCGGCAGCGCGACGAGCAGCGCCGCCTGGGCGAGATCGATCTGGTTGGCGGGCTTGCCGAAATACGACAGCGAAGCGGCGCGCACGCCCTCCAGATTGCCGCCGAACGGGGCGAGCGTCAGATAGAAGGAGAGGATTTCATCCTTGGAATAGCGCTCCTCCAACTGGTAGGCGCGGATCATCTGGAACAGCTTGGTGAAGATCCCGCGTTTCTTTGGCGGTTCCAAGAGGCGCGCCACCTGCATGGTCAGGGTCGAGCCACCCGATACCACATGGCCCGCCCCGAACCACTGCTTTGCCGCCCGCGCCATGGCGAAGAGATCGACGCCGGCATGGTCGTCGAAGCGCTTGTCCTCATAGGTTTTCAGCATGGCGAGATAACGAGGCGAAACCTCGCTCGCCTGCGTGCGCATCCGCCATGCGCCGTCTTCGGTGAGGAAGGCGCGCAACAGCACACCATGCCGGTCGACCACTTCGGGCGACACCCGCGCAATCTTATCCATCGGCGGCGGATTGGCGACATCCGCAATCGCCAGCGCCGAGGCGAGGCCGATCAATGAAAAGAGGACGATGGTGACACGATTCAACCGCATCACCCGACCTCCCCCGCGCGTCCACATTCCTCCCCCGCGGAGTCGAACTTGGGTAGCCGCACCCCATCAGAATGGCGGGGGAAGTGCCGAACGAAGAGAGGCGGAGGGGGGACCGGCACAGCGTCCGCGACACGCCCCCCTCCGTCTGCTTCGCAGACACCTCCCCCGCTATGTCGAGATCGTGCGGCGCAATTATCTGCACGCCGCGGGGTAGGAAAGAGCGGACGCAACAGGCCGCCAAATCTGGCACCCTCGCTCCGCGCCTCCGCGTCTCCGCGTGCCACCACTGATAGTCCCAGACGCAACAAATCCGCCTCTACTTCGGCCGTCCTGCCGCGACGATCAGGAACATTCCGACCACCGCCACCGCCACCGCGATCACCACCACCAGCGGGCTTTCCACCAGCCCCGGAAAAACGAAGTGCAGCAGCCCCATCACGCCGGCGACGACGAACCACCACACGGCGCCGAGCGCGAAGAAGCGTGGACCACCGAACTCGCGTTTCGCCATGCCTATCTGCCCAACGGTTTGATGATCACGGTGCGTGCTGCGGTGCGCGCCGCAATGCCCGGCGCATACATGTCTTCGGCCGACGCGCCCGGCAGCACGAAACTGCCGACCGCCACCGCCCGCACCACATAAGCGATGCGGAAGCCCGGCTGGACCTCACCCGCCTTGGCGCCGTAGTCGTAACGCGAGCCGAGGGTGAAGGCGCCGACGAAGCGGTCGTCGCGTTTGTCGCCCACCGCGAGATCGGTCAGCGTGCCGGCGACGGCATAGGGTTTGCCCTCTTCGCCCTTCAGCACCTGCTCGATTTCGAAGCCGGCCGGGAGCAGATCGATGACGCCGATCTGGCGCGCGAAGTTGTTGGGCAGCCGTCCCGTCAACACGATCACGATGCGATCGTTCTGATGCACATTGGCAAGATCGGCCGGCGAGCCCGACAGCGTCCACGCCGTTTTTTCCAGCGTCAGCCCATTGGAGGCGGCGGGTAGCGGCGCGACAGGCGTGCCCTGCACCGACACCGTCCGCCACACCGGCGCATCGCCCTTGTTGACGAGCGTGAGCCCCGCCTGCAGCTGGCCAAAGTTCGGCGTCAGCCGGATCGCGCCGTTGCGCGGGTTTGCCGGCGCACCATTAACGAGGATGTTCAGTTTGGTGCGCTGTTTGGAGAGTTCATAGGCGGCGCGCAGCATCCACGCCTTTTCCTGGGTCGTGGTCCAGTTGAGGCGCATGTCGATGCCTTCCACTTTCGACAGGAAGGCGGGGATCAGTTGCCCCATGTTGCTTTCTGCCGCCAAGGCGAGGGCCGCCGAAACGTCGCGCAGATACGAGCCGTAAACGCCGCCGGGATATTTCGGGTTCGGCTTGAAGGCGATATCGCGGGCGCGGTTGAAGGCATAGGCGGTGCGCGAGCGATCGCCCACTTCGGCCGCCGCCGCACCGGTCAAAGCCGCGGCGATGACGGTGTTCCATTCCGGCCCACGCGTGTCGGAGAAGTAGCGCAAATCCGAAACATTCACCTGCCCCGCCCGCGCCAACAGATAGAACGCATAGGCGCGGCTGGCGTCGTCGTGGCTGGAGGAGGACGCCGTGCGTTTCAGCCAAGCCGTACCGCGGCGCAAGGCATCGTTTGGCACTACGAAGCCTTTGTCTTTTGCCTGCATCAGGAAATCCATCGCGTAGGCGCTGATCCACGGCTCGGCATCGGAGCCCGGACCCCACATGCCGAAATTGCCGCCCGGATTCTGCATGTCGAGCACGGCATCCACCGCCTGCTGCTCGCGCTCCCGCAACGCCTGATCCTTGGGCAGGCCGGCGAGATCGGCCATGTCGTTGAAGACGAGCAACGGCATCGCCCGCGATGTCGTCTGCTCGATGCAGCCATAGGGATACTTGTCGAGCCACTTCAACAAGCCCGGCACGTTGGCAAAGCCGTGCGCCGCCGAAACCGTCAGTGCCACCGTCTGCGAGCCCGGCACCAGATCGCCGACCAGCTTGGCGTTGGCGACGAAGCTGCCGTTCGCCGGCAAGGGTTGGATGTCCTCGCGCGCCACGTCGAGCTGGGCGGGACGCACTTCGATGCCCCAGGAGTGGGTGACGGCAAAGCCGCCCGGTCCGGTCAGCTTCAGCGTGACAGTGGCGACACCGAGGCCTTTGCCGGAGACTTCCACCGGCACCAGCACGCGCTGGCCGTGAGCGAGGACCTGCTTGATGACGGCATGGCCGTTGCCGGCGACGCCGACCGGACCGTTGGCCGAAATCTCGGCGGTGTATTCGCCGCTTCGGCCGTCGACATTGTCGAGATTGAGCGCGACTTGCGCCTTATCGCCCGGTGCCAGGAAGCGCGGCAGCACCAGATCGGCCACCACCTGATCGCGCACCGTCAGCGGCCGGTCGGCATGGCCGATCTTGCCCGCCGAAACCGCGACCGCCATCAGCCGCAGTTCGCCATTGAAGTCCGGAACGTCCACCGGGATGTTGGCGAGACCGTTGGCGCCCACTCGCACCAGACCGGAATACAGCGCCACCGTCTTCACCGGCACCACCGCCAGCGAGCGGCCGCCGAACATGTCGCCGCCTTCGCGCATCGGCCCGACCGCGCCCTTTTCGGGTTTGATCAGGCGGCCGTAATCGTCGCGCATTTCGACTCCGAGCCGGCGCTTGCCGAAGTAATAGCTGTTCGGATCGGGCGAATGGAAATCGGTGAGCTGCAGAATGCCCTCGTCGACCGCCGCCAGGGTCAGGAACGCCTGCTCGCCGCTCGCCAGCCCCTTCACCGTCACCGGGATCATAACATGCTGGCGCGGCAGGATCTGCTTCGGCCCGCCGATGGTGGTCCACAGCGTGCGCGGACCGTTGTCGAGCGCCAGCCAGACGAGCCCCACCGAGCGCACTGCTTCATGACCCGAGGCATCGCCCAGGGGACGGTAATCGCTGACCAGCACATAGGCGCCCGCGCCCCAATCGGCCGACACCGGAATGTCGATAGTCGCGCCCCCGGCCGGGGCATCGACGGTCTTCGACAGGAAGATCTTGTCGGACGCCACCACCACCAGCGCCTTGCCATTGGCGGTCGGCTTGATGCGGACATGGGCGGTTTCGCCGGCGCGATAGGTCGGCTTGTCGGCGGCGACCGGAATGCGGTCGGGCCGGTCGCCGGCACTCGAAGCCGCCCAGCCGGAGTAATAGCGGAACGACGTGGAGGCGCCCGATTTGGGATCGCTCAGCGTCAGCCGATAGGTGCCCCACGCCATCGCCTGGCCCAGCTTCACCGGCGCACTCGCACCGAGCTTGACGGTGCCGGAGGTGATAAGCCGGTCGCGGGTGACCGACTTGTACTTCCAATTGCCGTTGTCCTGGTACCATTGATACGACGTGTCTTCGCGCACCCAGGAATAGGTCACGCCGGCAACGTCGATGCGATTGCCCAAAGCATCGAGCGCCACCACCTGGAAGTTGGCGCGCTGGCCTTCGCCGATGCTGTTGCCGTCGAACTCGGGCCTTATGCCGATCAGGACCGGATGATTGAGCACCGGAATTTCAGTCGTTTTCGCGGTGGTGCGCCCGCCGGGCTCGTGAATGGCAACACGAATACGCGCCCGCAGCGGCAGCGTCGTTTCGGCCAATTCGCTGAGCGTACCGGTGACGTTGGTGACGCCCGCCGCGTCGGTCGGCGGCACTTTCAGCTGCACATCGACATCGGAGAAATGATCGTCCATGCGGCCGAACTGCCAGCCGCGATAGGCCTCGAACGGCGTCGGATCGACGGTGATGCGCGCTTCGCCCTCGCCCGTCAGCCCGCTCGCCGGCGCGCCGTAGAGGAAGCGGCTTTCGGCCTTGACCTTGATCTCGTCCCCCGGCTTGACCGCCTTGGTTTCGGCGGTGAGCGTGACCTTCAGCTTTTGCGGCACGAAATCCTGGACGTCGAACTGCACCCGCCCGATCGCCGGGGCGTCCTTGGAGGTGTCGACATAGGCCGCGATCTGCCAGCGCCCGTGCGGCGCGCTTGACGACAGCGGCAGCTTCCACGCCGCAGCGCCGGCTTGCAGGCTGGCGCCGGGGATCGTCACGCGGCCGACTTCGAGCCCATCGGGGCGCGTCGCCACCAGCGTCAGCGGCGCATTGGACACCGCCGCACCGACGCGGTCGCGCAGCATCGCGGTCAGATCAACGGTTTCGCCGCCGCGATAGACGCCGCGCTCGGTGTAAAGGAACGCATCGAGCGGCCCCGGCACGTCGCGCCCCGACACGCCACGGTCGGTGAGATCGAACGCGGAGCGGCGCAAATCGATGAAGGAGAAATCGCCGCCGTCGCCATAGGCCATCACCACTACCGGCTCGTCGCCGCCATGGGCGCGCATCAGCCCGGCATCGAAATCGGCGCGGCCGTCGCCATCGGTCTTGACGGTGGCGAGTTCGTTGTTGTTGCGCGCCACCAGCGTCAGCTTGACGCCCGACAGCGGCTTGGCGCTGGAATAGGAGCGCACGAACACGCTGAGCCCGCCATTGCCCTTGAAGGTGGTCAGCGACATGTCGGAATCGACCACCCACTGCACCGCCATCTGGTTGGAATCGAATTCCTCTTCGCCGTCGGCATTGACCTCTGGCTTCTTGGCGGCGTCGGAGGCAATCAGCACATAGGCGCCCGCTTTGCGGTTCTTGAGCAGGGTGTCGATCGGAATCTGGGTCACCACCGTGTCGTTCTTGACGTTGGTGATGTCCATGGTGCCCTGCCAGACGAGCGAGCCCTGGTTGTTCTCGATCTCCTTGGCGCCCCAGGAATACAGCGTCGTCTCGTCGACGCTGCCCGATTCGATCTGCGACAACAGCCGGTCGCCGACGCGGATCAGCTTGATCTTGACCTTGCTGACATTGACCGTGGTCAGCGGCACGCCCTTCATGTTGAGACGCGGCAGGATGATGCCGCCGGAGAACTGCACGATCGCGGGCTTGTCGCGCAGCTCGACCGGAATGGTTTCGGCTTCCAACAATTTGTCGCCCGCGGCCGAGGGCAGCCCAGCCTTCAAGGTGACATTGTAGGTCTTGGCGAAATCGAGCCCGGCGAGGCACAGCCGCTTGTCGACGACGCGCAAGGCGACGCGCGTATCGGGATCGATCGCGATGTAATCCTTGTAGTTGGTATGACCCGTGGCATCGAGCGATCGGGTGAAAACGATGCAGGCTTCGGCTTGCGGCTTCGACGTATCCACATCGACCATGCGGAAGGCGAAGCCGTCGCCAGCTTCGGCTTTGGTGCTGACGGTGGAGGAGACTTCATCCAAACCGCCGGCGATGCGATCGAGCAGACCGCCGCCGTGTTTGGAACCCAAAACGTAGAGCGTGATGACGACCGCGAGAACCAGCGTGACCAGCGCGCCGCCGCCAATGAGAAGCCACTTACGATACTGCCCCATACCGCATCCCCAGCCTGACCCACAGCAACACTACCAAGGGTTTAGGAGGCTGAATAGGCGTGGGGGACGGGGGAATCGACATTTGTCTTTCCTCCCCCGCGGTGTCGAGAAGGCGACGATGTACGCTGTGAGAATAGCGGGGGAGGTGCCGAGCCCTCGCGAGGCGGAGGGGGAATCTTCGGTACCGGAACGGCCCCCTCCGTCTCGCTTCGCGATCCACCTCCCCCGCTATTGATCCAACGTACCCGCTCACCGTACGGAGCACCGCGGGGGAGGAAAGCTATTTCTTCGCCTTCGGACACTCGATCCGGCTGTTGCGAAACTGACAAATCCGTTCGATGGCGCCGTGACGGTCATAGACATCCAGCCGCCACCCCGCCTCCACGCGCGTCATCAGCACGAAGCCGAAGCCGCCGATGGACAGCCCGTCCTTGACCGAGACACCTGAGGCGCCCTGGAAAATGGCGCCGCGTAAGGCTTCGGGGGTCTCGTCCAGCGTGTCGCCCCCGAAGCCGGCCACCAGTTGCGGTGGCACATGCGTGTCAGACGCGTAATTGATCGCCTCGAAGGTATGGATGTGCCCCGACAGCATCAACTCCACCGCCACCGGAATGCCGCCCTCGCCGACCGCCGCGATCAGCGTCTTGTTGCCACCGACCGGGACATTGAGCGGCCCGGAAATCAGGCCCCAGATCGGCCGGTGCATGATCCACCAGGTCGGCGCTTTCTCGCTGGCCAGCCCCGCGATCTCGGCGCGATAGACCGGCACCGAGGGTTCGACCACCGACGTTTCGGGCGCATCGGCATCGTCGCCCACGACGAGATTGAGCGCGGCGAATGGAATCGAATAGGGCGGCAGGTGGTCGGCGCACGCCGCCTTGGGATCGAACGCGGCCGGACCGAGCAACCGCAAGAAGCCAAGCCCGGCCCGCTGGCAGTCTTCGTGATTGCCGCGCACGATCACCCACGGCGCCACCGCCAGCAGCGGTTTGGCGGGGGCAAAGAAATCGGCATCCCAGGTCGGCCAGTT
>NZ_JBWZET010000020.1:0-2480 GCF_056722145.1 Rhizomicrobium sp.
GGCCGAAGGCGCGGTGCTGGACACCGCCGCGGTTACGCTTCTGCCGCCGATCCCCAACCCCGGCAAGATTTTCTGCATCGGGCTCAATTACGGCGCGCACATTGCCGAAATGGGGCGCGAGGCGCGCGACCGGCCGGCGGTGTTCGTCCGCTGGGCGGACAGTTTCGTCGCGCACGGGGCACCGCTGGTAAAGCCGCTGGCGAGCGAGATGTTCGATTACGAAGGCGAACTGGCGGTGGTGATCGGCCCGGGACCGGACGGCGCGTCCGGCCGGCGCATTCCGGTGGCGGCAGCGCTCGACCATGTCGCCGGCTATGCGATCATCAACGATGGTTCGGTGCGCGACTGGCAGCGGCACAACAGCCAGTTCACGCCGGGCAAGAACTTCCCCGCCAGCGGCGCGTTCGGGCCGGCGCTGGTGACCCCGGACGAGGCGGCGATCGACGCGGCCACCCGCGTCCAGACCCGGCTCAACGGCGAACTCGTGCAGGACCAGCCGCTGGGCGACATGCTGTGCCCGGTGGCGGAGATCATCGCCTACTTGTCCGAATTTGCCGCACTGGCGCCGGGCGACGTGATCGCCACCGGCACGCCGTCCGGGGTCGGCCACGGGCGCACGCCGCCGCTCTACCTGAAGGCGGGGGACCGGGTGGAAGTGTCGATCGGCGCGGTGGGGACGCTGGCGAACCCGGTGGTGGACGAAGGCTGAGCCCCGACCTTTCCGGTCAGAGGCAGGCTTCGAGGTAGGCCTGGTCGAACCCGAACTGACGCGCCTTTTCGAGCGTGTAGGGGCGCAGGCCCGAAGGGCGGAATTCGCCGATGATCTTGCCGTCGTCGGTCTCGTCCAGGTATTCGAACTTGAACAGTTCCTGGGTGACGATGACGTCGCCTTCCATGCCGATCACTTCGGTGATGTTGGTGGTGCGGCGCGAACCGTCGCGCAGGCGCTTGACCTGGACGATGAGATCGACCGATTCGGCGATCTGGCGGCTGATCGCTTCCTTAGGGATCTTGATGTCGCCCATCAGGATCATGTTTTCCATACGGCCGAGGCATTCGCGCGGGCTGTTGGCGTGCAGCGTGCACATCGAGCCGTCGTGGCCGGTGTTCATCGCCGCGAGCAGGTCGAAGCATTCGGCGCCACGGATTTCGCCGAGGATGATGCGGTCCGGGCGCATGCGCAGCGCGTTCTTGACGAGGTCGCCGATGGTGATCGCGCCCTGGCCTTCGAGGTTCGGCGGGCGGGTTTCGAGCGGCAGCCAGTGCGGCTGCTGGAGCCGGAGTTCGGCCGCGTCCTCGATCGTCAGCACGCGCTCGCCCGGGTCGATCATCTTCGACAGCGCGTTGAGCATCGTCGTCTTGCCCGAGCCGGTACCGCCGGAGATGACGATGTTCATCCGGCAGGCGCCGGCGATCTTGAGCGCGGTCGCCATCTTCTCGCTCATCGAGCCGAAGTCCTTGAGCATGTCGATGGTGATCGGCTTCTCGGAGAACTTGCGGATCGAGATCGCGGTGCCGCGTAAGGACAGCGGCGGGATGATGACGTTGACGCGGCTGCCATCCTTGAGCCGGGCGTCGGCGAGTGGGGTGGTCTGGTCGACGCGGCGGCCGACCTGGTTGACGATGCGCTGCGCGATCTGGAACAGGTGCTGCTCGTCGCGGAAGGTGATCTGCGCGAGCTGCAGCTTGCCCTTGCGTTCGATGTAGGTCTGGTCGGGGCCGTTGACCATGATGTCCGAGACGTCCGGGTCGGACAGCAGCTCCTCGAGCGGGCCGAAGCCGAGCAGTTCGTCGATCAGCACCTTTTCCAGCGCGAACTGTTCGCGGCGGTTGAGCGTGATCTTGAGCTCGGCGAGCACCTCGAAGATGATCTGGCGGAATTCCTCGGCGAGCTCGTCCTTGGTGAGCGTGGCGGCGGCTTCCGGATCGACGCGTTCGAGCAAGCGGGGGAGCACCTGTTCCTTGATCTTGTGGACCGAGGCCTCGAAGCCTTCGGCCTGGCGGGGCGCTTCGTTGACCGCGTTGGCGCGATCGGCAAGCCGCGACATCGCATCGGCGCTCTTGTCGTTCGAGCGATCGATCGGGGCCTCTTCGGGCAGCGGCGGGAACTGCTCACCGCCGGCGCCGCCACCAATGCCGCCGGATTGGCCGGCATCGCCGCCGGGGCCCTTCATCGGCCGCGCGACGCCGAACTGGGGCCGCGCCCCCGGCGTCATCCCTCCCAAGCCGTTGCGTCGCCCGAATGCGCTCATGATCCACGTGTTCCGTTCATTATGGCGCGGGAATCCGCAGAATCCCATTACCCTTCGCTTTTCAATACGGAGGAAGCTTTGACGATTTGCTAATGCTGTTTGCCCGGCGTCCGGCAGGGGGCGTCACCGGATCGTCCGGCAAAGCGGGTCCCGCGCGCCCGCGACCGCGCCGCGGCGTCGATAGGCGATGGCGTCGGCAAGGTCGGGCAGCCGCACATAATGCTGGGC
>NZ_JBWZET010000021.1:0-3045 GCF_056722145.1 Rhizomicrobium sp.
CCCAGAAGGTGCGCGGCTCGACCGCCGAATACGACATCGTGCGCAAGATGCGGGCGAGCTTCTTCGTGCTCGGGCCTTTGGTGGCACGCGTCGGGCTCGCCAAAGTGTCGCTGCCCGGCGGCTGTGCCATCGGCGCCCGCCCCGTCGACCTGCATCTGAAAGGACTCCAGGCGCTGGGCGCCGCGATCGATCTGGCGCAGGGCTATGTCATCGCCGATGCGCCCGCGGGCCTCACCGCCGGCGAGGTGGTGTTCCCGATGGTGTCGGTCGGCGCCACCGAGAATGTGCTGATGGCCGCCTGCCTTGCCAAGGGCAAGACCACCATCGTCAACGCCGCCCGCGAGCCGGAAATCGTCGATCTCGGCAACTGCCTGACCGCGATGGGAGCGAAGATCACCGGGCTCGGCACCTCGCAGATCGTGGTGGAAGGCGTCGGCCGCCTGCATGGCGCGACTCACGCGGTGCTGCCGGACCGGATCGAGACCGGCACCTATGCCATCGCGGCGGCGATTGCCGGCGGCGAGGTTGAGCTGACCGGCACCTCGCCCGACCTGGTGGCGGCGCTTTTGGACGTTCTGGTGCTGGTCGGGGCCGAAGTTTCTTCCACCGGGAGCGGATTCAAGGTTGCACGCGACGGATTTCACCCTAGATCGGTATCGGTGAACACGGCTCCCTTCCCGGGCTTCCCGACCGATCTGCAGGCGCAGTTCATGACGCTGATGGCGATCGCCGAGGGCTCGTCCCGCATCCGGGAGACGATTTTCGAGAATCGCTTCATGCACGTCCCCGAACTCATCCGCATGGGTGCAGATATTAAAGTGGAGGGCGATACCGCCATCGTCACCGGCGTGCCGAGGCTGATGGGGGCGCCGGTCATGGCGACCGATCTGCGCGCCTCCTCGAGCCTCGTTCTGGCAGGGCTTGCGGCAGAGGGCGAAACCATCGTCAATCGCGTCTATCATCTGGATCGCGGCTTCGAGCGGCTGGAGGAAAAACTCCGTGCCGTCGGGGCGAACATCGAACGGCAAACCACATGACGACCACCGGACCCATTCTCGCCGCCCAGGACACCGAAGACCTGGATATCATCTCGGCCCGGCTGCAGGACGCCGTCGCCAAGGTCGGCGACCTCAAATACCTGCCCAAGAAGCGGCGCTTCGTGGCGATTTTGAACCGCTTCCAGTGGGAGAATGGGGCCAAGCAGGGCGATTTGCGCATCCGCTCGGGGCTGCATTTCGACGGCGTCTTGTCGGTCAAGTCCAAGAACATCAAGATGGGGGCGCCCGGCGCCATCCTGTCGCTGCTCGCCATCAAGTTCACGCCTGCGGGCGCCCCCGAAACGGAAAATCCGGGCGGCATGGTGGAGCTGACGTTTTCCGGCGGCGGCGTGATGCAGCTGGCGGTGGAATGCCTCGATGCGGCGCTGGCCGATCTCACGGGTCCGTGGGCGGCACGCGGCCGTCCCAATCACGCCCCCAATTTCGCCGAAGATGGCCTCGAAGACGACTGACATGAGACGCTGGCTCGACGCCAAATCCGCTTCCTTCGCTGCCGATTTCGACGCGCTCCTGACCATGAAGCGCGAGACCGATGACGATGTCTCGGCCTCCGTGCGCGCGATCATCGCCGAGGTGCGGGCCCGCGGCGACGACGCCCTGGTCGATCTCTCCAACAAATACGACCGTGCCGGGCTGAGCGTGGAGACCCTGCGCCTGACGTCGGCCGAGATCGAGGCCGCGCGCGCCGCCTGCAAGCCGGAGACGCTGAAGGCGCTCGATGTCGCGGCGCGCCGGATCGAAGCCTATCACCGCCGCCAGCTCCCGGCCGATGAATCGTACACGGATGAAACCGGCGCCCGCCTCGGCTGGCGCTTCACCCCGCTCGACAGCGTCGGGCTTTATGTTCCCGGCGGCACCGCCAGCTATCCGAGTTCGGTGCTGATGAACGCAATCCCGGCTGCGGTCGCGGGCGTCAAGCGCCTCGTCATGGTCACGCCGGCCACCGGCGGCGCCATCAATCCCTTATCGATCGAAGCTGCCCGCCGGGCCGGGGTCACCGAGATTTACCGCATCGGCGGCGCCCAGGCTGTGGCGGCGCTGGCCTATGGCACCAAATCCATCGCGCCGGTCGACAAGATCGTCGGCCCCGGCAATGCCTACGTCGCCGCCGCCAAGCGCGAGGTGTTTGGCCGGGTCGGCATCGATTCCGTCGCCGGTCCGTCGGAGATTCTCATCATTGCCGATGCCGGCAACGATCCGGAGTGGATTGCCGCGGACCTCCTCAGCCAGGCCGAGCACGACCGCGTCGCCCAGGCGATCCTGATCACCGACGATGCCGGTTTCGCGCACGCCGTCGATGCTGCCGTGACCCGGGCGCTGGCGCTGTTGCCGCGCCGGGACATCGCCACCGCCTCGTGGAACGACTACGGCGCCATCCTGGTGGTGGAATCGCTCGCCGACGCCGCGCCGCTCGCCAACCGCATCGCGCCTGAGCATCTCGAGCTCGCTGTCGCCGATCCCGACGCCTATCTGCCGCTGATCCGCCATGCCGGTGCGATCTTCCTCGGCCGCCATACCCCCGAAGCGATGGGCGACTATATCGCCGGACCCAACCATGTGCTGCCGACCGCCCGCACGGCGCGGTTTTCGTCCGGCCTGTCGGTCCTGGATTTTGTCAAGCGTTCGACCCTTTTGTCGCTCAGCCCTGCGGCGATTGCCGCACTCGGTCCGGATGCCATTGCGTTGGCTGAAGCAGAAGGGCTTGATGCGCATGCGCGTTCGGTGGCGGCGCGCCTGAACACATAAAGACTGCTATGGACGCTGATCCGCAGTTTCGTCTGGTCGGGGTGAGCCTTGAGGAAAAGTCCTCGGAAGGCCACGGCCGCGACGTCGAGCACGAACGCCAGATCGCGCTCTATGACCTGCTGGAAGCGAACTATTTCAAGCCGATGAACTCGCCCGGCGGGCCCTATAACCTCTTGCTCAGTCAGGAGGAGAACCGGCTCATTTTCTCGCTCTACCTTTTGAACGAGGAGCTGCATGGGAC
>NZ_JBWZET010000022.1:0-28514 GCF_056722145.1 Rhizomicrobium sp.
GCGGCCGACCACAGATAGACCGCTGCGCGCAACTCGGGCCACAGCGCTTTCGGCAGCCGGTTGGCGATCGCGGGCAAGGCGTCGCCGAACAGGCTGTAGAGGATGCATTCCGCCAGCATCACCACTGACCAGGCGATGTTGAAGGTGCCGAATTCGCGCGCGCCGATCATCCGCAGCAACACCACGGTGAAGGCAAGGTTGGCGCTGCTGTAGATCGCCTGTTCGATGATGCCGAGCATCACCGGCCGGCCCCAGCGCGTCAGGAACTGCAGCCGCGACGTTGAGATTGCGGGCGGCCAGCGCAACACGGCGGCGATCGCGTTCATCACGCCAGCTGCAACACATAAAGCAACGCTTCCGCCGCATGCCAACCATGCGGTCCGGCCAGCTTGGCGCTCGCCCAGGCGCTATCCACGCGTTCCATCTTGCGAAAATCCGCGCTGGCCCCGTTGGCTTCCCAGGTCTGCGGAAACGCATCGCGGTGCGGAAGCGGCGGCGGATCATTGTTCCAGTAATGCGCCTCGGCCCAGGCGAGATAGGGATAATCGCGGCTATTTTGCGCGCCGAAACGCAACGGATACGGCACGCCGCCGTCCGGCATCCACCACACCAGCGAACGATAGTGATCGGCCCGCCACGGCACTTGCCAGGCATCCGGCAAGCCCCACGCCTGCAACCCGGTCTTCAACCACGCCGTCTGATAGGCAGCATGGGTGCCGCCGTCGGTCGATCCGGAAATATGATCGCCGCGACGGAAACGCTCGGCCGCAGCGACCGCTTGCGCAATCAGCGGATGATCCCGCGGCGCCTTCGCCAGCGCGAGAAGATACAGCGTCTGGCCGATGTTATCGGGCTCTTCCACACCGGCGTTGGTGTCGAACACATTATCGAGACCGTTGATCCATGGTGTGATGAGGCCGACGTTACCGGTCTTTTCCAATGCCATCGCCATCATCGCGGCATCGCGCCGCCACGGCTTGTCATAGACGATCAGATTGGGCAGCGGCACACCGCCGACGATGTTGACGAGCAGTTCGTGATGCAGCGCCCGCAAGCGGCCGGCATCGGGACCGGCAAAGCGCGGCCGTCTGATGCCGCCGCCGGAAACAATGGGTTGATCACCGATCCAGACGCCGGTCTCGTCCTCCTTGAGGCGGATCGCCTTGCCGTCAGATACGATATCGACGGTCGTCTCCGAGGCGCGGATGGTTTCCGATGTGACGGTGCCGTGCCACAATACCTCGCCGGTCTTCAAGTCGGACAGTGTACCGGCGCGATAAAGCAGCTTGCGCCGGTTGCCTTCTCCAAACACAAAAAAACGCGACGACGGCAACTGTGCCGCATTGCTCTCGCAACCCGATAGGCCGGGCGCGAGCAGCGCTGCTGCACCGGTTGCGAAAAATGTCCGCCGGTCGATCAGCGCGAAAACCCGATCAGCGCAACGCCGGCGACGACCAGCATGGAGCCGACGATGCCGGTGACCGAAACGCTTTCGCCGAGCAGGAACACCGACGACAGGATCACGCCGACGATCGCCAGCGAAACCAGCGGATATGCCATCACCAGCGGAATCCGCGACAGGCACAACAGCCATAGCACTGCGCCGATGCCGTACGCGCCGAGCCCGGCAATCACATGCGGACTGGTGAACATCGCGGTCAACGCCGGCCCTGGCCCGCCCGCCATCGCCGTGCGCACCGACGGCAGACTCATGCCCGACTTCATCAACAACTGGGCCGCCGTCGAAAGTCCGACGCTGACGAATGCCAGCATCCAAAACCCGAGTGGAATGTTGGTACGCATTGCAGATCTCCTAATAGTGCACGGCGGCGGCGTAGGTCCGCATTTGCCCCGTCGCCGCGAGATGCTGAAGGCTGTCGTTCCAAGCGCCGAAGTTGACGATGAGCAAAAGCGCCGCGACCGGAATGGCCAAAACCGCGGACCATCGGGGCAATTTTTTCTTGGCCACCAATGCCAAAGCCACGACAAACAACGGCAGGTAGTTGGGCGAAAACAGGAACGCACTTTCGCTGCCGTAGACCGAATGCAGCACGACGCCGAACAGCGGAAACAGCGGGATGAACCATTGCGTGCGCGGCAACACCCACAAGCCGACCACCAAAACAGCGACGGCGATCAGGGCAACCAGCACCGACACCACCGTTCCCGGCAGCAACAGCCCGAATACATGCAACGACTGGTCCCACGTCCGGGCGCCGACTTCGACGAAGTGACGTTCCTCCAAGAAATTGAGCGGAATGCCGAGACGCTTGCGCAGGAAAAGCCACTGCGGCGCCCAGACCGCGAAGACCAGCGCCAATCCGAGAAGCGCCGGCCGCACCATCATGCGTGCGCGTGAAATGTTCTCGCCCGCGAAGCTGCGCCAGCCCCGCCGCAGCGCCGTAAAGTCGATCTTTTCGAGCACCCATAGCGCCGCATTCGTCACCACAAGGGAAAAGCTCGCGGCGAATGCCAGAGCCGAGCGCGGCTTGCGCGCGGTCATCACCAGCACTGCGACGATCGTCGAAACACCGCCGGCCATATGGGTTTCCGGCAATGTCGACCAAAACACGAAACTCGCGGTGGAACAGTAGAGCAGCACGTAGCACGTTGCCGCCCACGGCCCGATATCGAACCGGCGCAGCACGACATACAGCAAACCCGCGCCGGTCGCCGCGATCATCACTCCGATCAGCGGCACCGCTTCTGCGGCCGGCAATCCGAACAGGCGCGCCAGCACCTGCTGATAGAAAACGCAGATCCAGCCGTGCCAGGGATGCACCTTGAGACGGTAGTAATTGTCCGACGCGCCCGTAAGATTGCCGAGCACACGGCCGGTATCGGCGTCATACATCGCGTTCTGGGCCGGCACGTTTCCATGCAACGCCACCGCCGCGGCCCAACCGATCGCACACGCCGCGACAATAACGAGCCCGAACAGCGCGCCATCGAGCCAGCCCACGCGCGTCACCGCCGTTGCTCGAGACCACACCGCGTCTGCGATCGCCATCATGGGCCTAGAGAGAGGCCGTACCGAGGGCGAGCACCGCCACCGCAATACCCAACGTCACCTTGTCGCGCAACGCAAACACCAGCGGATCGTCGGGAATGTGCTGGCGCTGGCTCATCATCACGAACCGCGCGATCCAATAGAGCAGCAACGGACACGCCAGCCACAGGAACTGCGAATGATGGTAGAGACTGCGCGCCTGATCGCTGGCGATGTAGAGCGCCAACACGATCACCGACGAATAACCCGCCGCTGCCGCCAGTCCCGCCAACACATTGATGTCGACCGCCTTGTAATTGCGATTGGACGGATCGGACAACCCGGCGTTGAGCCGCATCACCATCTCGGAATGCCGCTTGATGATCGCCAGGAACAGGAACATGAACATCGAGAACGCCATCAGCCATTCCGATAGCACAACGTCGATCGCTTCGGCACCGGCGATGACGCGAATGGTGTAGAGCCCGCCGAGCGTCACCACATCGATGATCATCTTGCGCTTGAGCGAGAACGAGTACGCCATGTTGACGGCGAAGTAGACCGCCAGCACCGCCAGGAAATTGAGGTTGACGAACGCCGCCAGCGCGAATGCCGCCGCCAGCACGCCGACGCCGACCAGCGCCCCCTTCAGCACCGGCACCGAGCCGCTGGCGAACGGCCGCTTGCGCTTGGTCGGATGAGCGCGGTCGGCTTCAATGTCGACGAGATCGTTGACGACATAACCGCCCGAGGCGCACAGCGAGAACGCCACGAACGCCAGCAGGCTGTAGAGAATGTTGTGGAGGCTGAACGTGTGCGACGTCAGCATCGGCACCAGCACGAGGGCATTTTTCGCCCACTGATGCGGCCTCAACAGCTTGATCCACGCTTTCAGCGACGTCCGACCGGCTTCGATGCGGGTCACATCCTGCCCGCGGCGAAGACGGCCGATCACGCCCGCCGGTGCGCCGACCGTGATGGCGTTGCGGGCGTGGCGCCAGACCTCGAGGTCAGCGGCCTCGTTGCCGACGTAATCGAACCGCTGCTCGCCGAACTCGGACACCAGGCAGGCCGACTTACGGCTCGACTTCAAATTCACCTTGCCGTCGGAACCGAACCATTGATCGAAACCAAGGTGGTCGGCTATGGCGCCGACGATGCGCGTGTCCGACGCGGATGCCAGCACGATCCGGCGCCCATTTGCTGACGCTTCCTGCGCCATCTCGATCACCCGTTGGTTGTAAGGCAACGTCGCGGGATCGAATGTGTAATCCACCGCCAACCGCCGCTTCAACGCCACCTTGCCGTGCGCCAACGCCGGCAATGCCTTCAGCGCCGTGAGCGGCGAACGCCCCATCACGCCGAAAAAGCTCTCGACCAGCATGTCGGTCCGTACCAGTGTGTCGTCGAGATCGATCACCAACGGTACGTCGGGTGCAGTGTCGATCGTCCGGGCTAGCTGGGCGTCCATATCGGCCTCCACGTTTGTACCAATTGGGATGACCGGCGGCGCGCGCGCGCCCGCAGGCCGAAATACATCCAGGCCACCAGCGACGCGGTGACGAGGTTGTGAATGCGAAGCCCGGAATCCGAGACCGACATGGCGGCGATGAACACCAGCCAGCCGATCGGCACCTGTGCGTAAAGCACGTCCGTCCGCCTTGCCAAACGCAACGCATTGCGCAGGCCCGTCGCCATCATGGCGAAAAACAGCGCCGCGCCGATCAATCCGAAGTCGATCAGCATCTCGAGATAGCCGCTCTCGAAGGTGAAGTATTTCGCGTGATACGGCGTCAGCGTGCGCAGTTCGACCGCCGGTTCGTTCCACACGCCGGTGAAAAAGTTGGAATAGCCCCAGCCGAACAGCGGGTGTTGCCAGAAATAGTTCGGCCACACCGCGAAAACGCGCGACCGCCCGCTCATGCTGGCGTCGCGGCCGACGGCGTGCAACACCGACCCGGTGCCCATGCTCATCACCGCAACGATGACGATGGCGATGGCGAGCACGAAGAACGGCGTCCATTTCGAACGTCGCGTCATCAGGAAGAAACCGGTCATGATCAGCGCGCCAAGGCCGGCACAGAGCAGTGCGCTCGCCGCCCCGGCGCCGACCAGCGCCACCGTATGCGCGCCTGCCAGTGCCAGGTACCGCCATCGTTTCGGCGCCACCAAAGCTCGGCCATAACAGGCCAGCGCCGCCAATCCGAAGAACAGGCCCGCGAGGTTTTTGTGCCCGAACAGCCCGCCATACGGTTTAAAACCGAGCAAGGTCTCGCGCGCCATGCGGTCGTAGGTGAAATGCGACTCTATCGGATAGATCAGCCAGTGCACGATCAGCACGACGGCCGACAGCGTAATGAACAGCGACACGAAGCGGCCGACGGTGTAATTCCGCGCCAAATACATGCCGAACAGCAACGTCATCACATACATGAACAGCTTGGTCGCAACCAGCTGCGAAGACGGCGGCGAAAACGCATAGGACAGCAGCGCCGACACGACAAACAGTCCGAACCAGCGGTTTTGGGAAAACAAATTGATCGGATTGATCAGTTCGTGTCGCAGGTAGAACAGCAACAAGCCGTACAGAACCAGCCACAGCGCGGTGTAGCTCGACGACGAGCCCGCCTTCTCCATGATCGCGCCGGACGGCGCCGCGACCACGAAAACCGAATAGAGCGTACCGCACAGCATCAGCAGATAGCAGGCGGTGAAGACATCGCGGACGAACCCCGCCCGAATCCGCAGCGGCGCAGCGGCGCGCGGCAGGCGGATGGTGATCGCGGTTCCGTTCAAAACGTGCTCGCCATCGAGATGAACGCGCGCGCCGAATTTTCCAATCCGCGAAATGCGGCGGCAGAGCGGGCGCGGGCGGAGAACGCCGACCATTCCTGCTCGTCCGTCGCCAGCATTAGGGCGCGCTCGACCCAGGCGTCGACCTCCAGCGGCAAGACGTAGCCGTTCGATCCCGACACTACGACATCGTCGCCGGCGCCGACATGGCGCGAGACCAGCGCCGGGACGCCGCACTGCACGGCTTCGTCGCAGACCAGACCCCACGGCTCCCAGCGCGACGGCAACAGGAATACGCGTGCACTGGCGTAAACCTCGACCATCTCATGCCAAGACACCGACGGCTGGTGGCGAAACGCGACATCGGCCGCCTTCAGCCGGGCAACCAGCTTTTCTTCAAGCTCGCCCTTACCCACGATGCGCACGCGCAAGTTCGGCAACCGCATTTTGAGCGCATCGACTACATCGAGGAAAAACGAGACGTTTTTCTGCGTGTCGTTGAGATGGGCGCACCACAGGAGGTGGAATTCACGTTCGCCGAACGACGGCACGCGCTCCGGCATCTCCCAGGCAGGCACCAGCGGCACGCGATGGATCTTCTCCGCCGCCACACCGATGCTGCGGAAATAGGCAGCGCTCTTGCGCCCCGGCGTCATCACCGCTTTGCAGCGCCCGATCACCAGCGGCCGGATGAGCCGATGCGGCAGCGAGTTCGGCATCGTCTCGCGCCAGCCCTCGGTGATCATGCCCATCGGAGTGCGATGCAAGAATGCCCAGGCCGCGCCGACGAGCATCGTCGGATAGAGACCATTGATGAAGAGAAAGTCCGGCTGCGTCTGCGCCAGCGCTCCGCCAACGCCCTTGTTGATATGGGCATAGCGGCCCGGTCCCAGCTGCACCGCGCGGCCTTCCAGCACGGCATGCGGATACGCCGCCGGCTCGTTGTCGCCCCAGCTGCGGTTCGCCTCCTGCGCCGAACACGACACCACAGAGAGCGCAACACCCTCCCGCACCAGCCGGTTGTAGAGACGGTTCGTATACGGCGTCACCATGTTATTGAGGATGGTGATGCGCGTCGACGGAACGGCAACAGCGTGCCTGCCCGGCTCCGGCGTACGCTTTGTGGCGGGATGGCTCACGCGGCGCGCGCCGCTTGCCGTTCGGCCGGAACGACGATCTGCCACAACGTGTGCGCCAGCCGCTCCTCGAACTTATCCGCGGTGAACGCCTGACGATAGCGCGCTGCCGCCGCGGCTCCGAGCTTTGCCCGCAACATCGGATCGAGCAGCAACCACGCCAGGCAGTCAGCGATTTCGTCGACCGCCTTGCCACGCACGATCAGTCCGGTTTTTCCATCGCTAACAAGATCGGGAATGGCGGCCTCGCCGGAGGCGATGATCGCCTTGCCATAGGCCATCGCCTCGATGACCACCAACGGCTGGCACTCGAAATGATACCACGACGGGAAGACGAACACGTCGGCTTCGGCGAGCAACGCCGCTTTGCGAGCGCCCTCGACCGGACCGACCCAACTCACCGGCGGCCCCGCCTCGCGAATGCGATCGATGACATGGGGCTCGGGACCGCCGCCGGCGAATACCAGATTGTGCGCGATGCCACGGGCCAAGACGCTACGGCTCGCTTCAAGCAGATCGAGCGGCCCTTTGCTCTCGTAAAGATTGGAGAGGAACAACACTGTCGGCGTTGCCTTCGCGCGCGTCTGCAGCGGCGTCGCGATGTCGAGGCCATTGGCGACAACATGGAAACGCTGCGCCGGCACCACCGGCGCGACGTCGCGATAAAGCCGCTCCGACAGATGCACGACTTCGGCACCGTCGAACATCAGCCGGTACGCCATACGCATCAAGCCGGACCGCTCATAGCGCGGGCGAAGACCCTTCATATGCAAATGATAGATGCGCGTGACGCCGGCGGCCCGGCACATCAGTGCCAGAATGAGATCGCGCCAAAACGCGAAACCGCAGACGTTGGCGGTCAGATACATCGCGGCCGGGCGCTCGACGATGAGGGCGCGTGCCACTGCAACGCACAAGAGCACCGACGACCATAGCTTGCCGAGCCCGAATTTCTGTTGCGCCCCGAGGCCACGATTGACTTGGATCGGAACGACGGTGACGTCGAACAGCGTGCGCAGCCGCTCCGAACGCGCCACCGCTTCGCCCATCACCGCAGCACCGTGCAGCGGCGGCGGCATATGGCACACCAGCAGCAGGCGCGGCTTGTTGGGAACCGTTCCGTGCACGGATCAGCTCGCCGCCACGGCCACAGCCGCTTCGCCAGGCCAGAACTCGCCCGCCAGCGTCACCGTGGAGCGGATGTTGCCGCGGCTGGAAGCGCCGAACACGATCGCCTGGATCGCGTCCTGGCGGCAGACGTATTCCATCGCCTCACGCGGCGGAATTGCACCTGACGCGAAAACGCTCATGGCAACGGGCCGGAACCGCCGCGTCGCGATGGTCTTCTCGTAGATTTCGACACCGCCGCACATGCGGAAGCCGATCTTGTTGATGTTGGCGCAGATGATCGGGTTGTCGATGCCGACCTTCTCCAGCGCATCGAGCAGCATCGGCACGTTCATGGTGATGAAGCCGGGCTCGGCGCCGTATTTCGTCTTGACGTGATCGGCGAAGATGCGGAAGCCGTCCAGCATGCCCGCACCGAGGATCAGGTCCGTAAGAACGTTCTGCATGAAGATTACCGGTGTTTCGAGGCCGCGGAACATCTTCATTTCGGCGTCGATCAGCATGCGCGCCAGGGTGTCGATGTCCTTGCGCGCCACCGCCGTGCCGCCCTGCAACGCTGCGCCCAGCGCACCTTCGTTGGGCAGGAACGACTTCAGCGCCCCGAGCAGCCCCTGCTCGGTCACGGCATTGGCGTATTTGTGTGCATACGGCATGCAGGGATAGAACACGAAGCCCTGATAGCGGTCGGGATGGGCGCGGACGTGATCGCACACTTCCGCGATCCGCTCGTGCGTCGTGCACATGAAAGCGCGGATACCCTCCGCATACGCCGCATCAAGTACCTCGATGATGGCGTCGGTTTTCTGAAACCGCATCGCCTGGGCGCGCGCGCGCTCCTCCGACATGTGGTTGATGCCGAAAAACTGGTTATCGCCGAACAGAATGCGTTCCATGATTACCCCCGTGCTCCCGCGCCTTGGCGCAATCCGCTCCAGAAACCCGTCTTCGCTGCCGGCCGCGCCTCCGGCAGTTCAGGATGCACCGACGTGCGGGCGCCATCGGCGCTGCGCGCGATCGCCGCCACGACCTTGCTGGTCTCTGCCGCCGAGCGGAACGTGCTGCGCGTATCGGTCTGGCCCGCCTTCACCGCCTGCACGAAACCATCGATCTGGGCGGAATATTCCTCGCCGCGCAGATAGAACCACACCGGCTCGGTGAGATCAGTGGTGTAGCGGGTATTCCAGCCCTTTTCGTAGGCGAGACCGGTGTTGTCGCGAATGTATATCTGCAGTTCCTGCCGGTCGGCGACGGCGCGGCCGTTTTCGCCCCATACCGACACCTTCATCGACATCTTGCGGAAACTCTCGTCACTCCAATTGGCGGCGACGTGTCCGGTCATAGCGCTGTCATAGAAGAAGCTGGCGTAGACCTCATCATCGACGTCGGCCGAGTACAGCCGGTTGACGACGGCGCCACCGACACTTTCCGGCGCCCCGACGAGATAGTTGGCGAGGTCGATGCCGTGGCAGGCGTAATCCCACAAACAGCCGCCGCCCTCCACTTTCTGGGTGCGCCACGTCGATCCTTTCGGACGCAGCACCACCGGACCGTACGCTTCCACGCGGATGTGATGCAGCTTGCCGAGCGTCTTGGCGTCGATCAGCTGTTTCAACTGGTCGAACACGGCAACATGGCGATAGTGATAGCCGACTTGATTGACCAAGCCGCGGCTCTCGGCGATTTCCGCGAGCGCCAGACTGTCGGCGGGATCAAGGCAGAACGGTTTCTCGCAGAACACGTTGACACCGGCGTCAAGCGCCATGCGGACGATTTCGGCGTGATAGCGCGACGGCGTCGCCACGAACACCGCATCGAAACTCTCGGTGGACAGCATCTTGCGATAATCGCTGTAGCCCTTGAGCCCGGAATACTTGCTCACGACCTCGCGAACGTAGTCGGAGGGATCGCACACCGCCGCCAAATCGATGTCGGGATGGGCGTTGATGATGGCAAGGTGGGACAGCCCCATCTTGCCGAGGCCGATCAGTGCGGCGCGGATCATTGCGATACTCCGTTGGCGATTGCGGGCGTGGTGCGGGCGGGCTTGATGAAGCGCCCGGTCAAAACACCCTTGAAAAAGGCCTGCGCCACGAACACCAGATGCCACCACGTCCGTTTGGCGCGCACTCTCGGTTCGACGATCAGGCGATACAGCCACTCCATGCCGGCGGCGCGGATCGGAGCCGGCGCCCACTTCACGGTGCCGGCGTGGTAATCGAACGCGGCGCCGACGCCGATCAGCCAGGGCGCATTGATGCGGCCGAGGTGGGCGGCGATCCAGCGCTCCTTCTTGGGCACCGGCAACCCGACCCAGACGATGTCGGGCTTGGCGTCGTTGATCATCTTGACGATGGCGTCGTCTTCTTCCGCGGTCAGTTCACGGAACGGCGGCGAATACGTGCCGCAGACCACAAGCCCGGGATACTTTTCCTTCAGCCGCCGCGCCATTTCATCGGCGACGCCTTCCTTGCCGCCGTAATAGAAGTGCCGCCAACCCTTCGTGTTGCCCCAATCCGATGCTTCCAGCTGCAGGATCGGTCCCGGAAAGCGCGGGATACGATGGCCCCAGCCGTAACCGGCGACGATCACGCCGACGCCATCGCAGACCGAGAAATCGGCATTGCGCATATAGGCGCCAATGCTCGGCATCCGCATGCCGTGATACATGTTCTCGGGATTGGTCACGGCGATGTAGTGGCCGATCTCACGGGCGTTGATCGCCCGCTCGATTTCCCTGAGGACGTAAGGCCGCTCGGCACAGGTGACGGGCAACCCTTCGATGAACGCTGCGGGATGCACCCGCCGCGTCGGCGCCGGTTTGGCGATGATCTCTTGCATCGGAATGTCCCTGCCTCAGGCCACCGCACGCATCGGCGTCGGCGCCGGCTTGCGGTTGTGCGTGGCGCGCACCTGGGACTCGACCCAGGCGTAGGTTTTCTCGAGCCCATCCCACAGCGGCCGGCTCGGCGCCCAGCCCAGCGTGTCGCGGATCAGCGTGTTCTCGGAATTGCGGCCGCGCACGCCAGTCGGACCCGGGATGTGCTCGACGCCAAGCCGCTTACCGGAAATCTCGATCGCCATTTCGGCGAGCCGGTTGATGGTCACCATTTCGTCGGAACCGATGTTGAACGGCCCGGTGTGTTCCGAGCGCGTCAACCTGAGCGTGCCTTCGACGCATTCGTCGATGAACAGGAACGAACGCGTCTGCAGCCCATCGCCCCAGATCTCGATCGAGCCGCCGCTGTTGGCCTCCGCCACCTTGCGGCAGATCGCGGCCGGAGCCTTTTCCTTGCCGCCGGTCCAGGTGCCTTCGGGCCCGAAGATGTTGTGATAGCGGGCGACGCGGCATTCCATGCCGTAGTTGCGGTTGAATGCGAGATAGAGCCGCTCGCTGAACAGCTTCTCCCAGCCGTATTCGCTGTCGGGCGCGGCCGGATAAGCCGAATTCTCGGCGCAGTTGGGATTGTCCGGATCTTCCTGATTGTAGGCCGGATACATGCACGCCGACGACGAATAGAACACCCGCTTGATGTTCCGCTTGTGGCAACTGTCGGCCATGTTGAGATTGATGGTCGCCGAATTGTGCATCACGTCGGCGTCGTGCTCACCGGTGAAGATGTAGCCGGCCCCGCCCATGTCGGCGGCGAACTGGAAAACCTCGTCGAAGCGCCGATCGGTGACCGACCGGCAGAATTCCGCGTCGCGCAAATCGCCGATGACGAAATCGTCGGCTTCGGTATCGGAAAACTGCGGGAATTTGAGATCGACGCCGCGCACCCAGAAGCCTTCGCGCTTAAGCCGCTTCACCATATGGCTGCCGATGAAGCCCCCGGCACCGCACACCAATGCAAGTTTCATGATGACGTCCTCTCCTTCGTGTTTCGGCATGCTGCCGCCGTTGAGGTGAAACGGTATTTCACCCCTGACAGCCGTCGACGCCGGTCTCGCCTCAAGCGGCCGGCATCAGGCTCTGTTGATGCAATGAAACGTTCACGGGCCGGCCAAGAATGCTGAGCAGAACCCGCACGCGCCCGTCGGGACCGAGATATTCAAGTGTCCCGACAAGATCGGCGAACGGACCATCGGCAATCACGACGGCCGCCCCGACTTCAAGCGACGGCAGCCAGTTGATCGAGCCGTCGCAATTGGTTCGCGCCATGAGCGCTTCCACGATGCCCGCGGGCACCGGAGCCGGCCGATCGCCATTGGTGACGATGCGAACGACACCGCGGGTGCCGTTGAACAGGCGCCAACGATCGCGCGTGAGATCCAGCGGCACGAAAAAATATCCGGGAAACAGCGGCGCCAGCACCGTCGACGTCTTGCGGGCATGGCGCACCGTTTTCTTGAGGCGCGGACACCAGACGCGAAAACCCTGCTGGATCGCGTGCTCGATGGCGCGGTTTTCCTGATGCGGGCGCGATTGCACGACGTACCAACCCTGGCTCGCCGCCGCGGCTTTCGCCCCGATCATTTCGTTGGCCTGTTCGCTCATCGCCGGCTCAATAGGCGTTCCGCTGCCGGAACACTTCGGCAATCGTCCGCAGCATGATTTCGCAATCGAACAGGATCGACGCATTCAGCGCGTACCACAGGTCGTAGTCGATGCGCCGGCCCATCTGTTCGAGTTCCTGCGTGGCACCGCGCAGGCCGTTGACCTGGGCCCAGCCGGTCATGCCCGGCTTGACGTGCTGGCGCACCTCGTAGTTCTCGATCAGGCGCGAATAGAATTCGTCATGTGCCTTGGCATGCGGGCGCGGTCCCACAAGCGACATGTCGCCGAGAAAAACGTTGAGCAGCTGCGGCAGTTCGTCGAGGCTGGTCCGCCTGAGGATGCGGCCGACCCGCGTTACCCGATCGTCATCGCGCGCCGCCTGACGCACCACGGCACCATCCTCCATTACGCTCATGGTGCGGAATTTGAAGATGCGGAATGGCAACCCGCGATAGCCGTTACGCACCTGGCGGAAGAACACCGGCCCCGGCGCATCAAGCTTGACCGCCAATGCAATCAACACCAACGGTGGCGCCAACAGCACCAGCAGCGCCAGCGACAGCACCACATCCATGCCGCGCTTGCAGATGCGCTCGGCAAGCCCCAGCGGCTCGCGCTGTACCTCCACCGCGACGAAACTGCCGATGGCTTTCGGCTTGCAGCGAACCAGCGAGGCCGTGCGCGCTTCAGGCACGACGAAGATCGCCCGCGGCAGGATCGACAAAGCCCGCTCCAGCGACATCAGACGATCCTGCGGTATCGTGCTCGAGCACAGGAAAATCTCGCCCTCGCCGCAGACGCGGGCCGCTGCAAAGGCGCGCGCGATCGCATCCTTCTGTGCCGCAGCGTGCATGGTGCGATCCTTCAGGCCGGCGCACGCGACAACCGTCGGTCTCGGATAGCCCATGGCGATCAGTTCGCCAACGAACCCGTCGGCACTGCGGTCGTCGGCATCGCAAATAACGATCGCCGAGCGGCTGCCATATCCCTTGCGCGCCAGCTTGCGGATCACCGGCTCGGACATCACCCGCCAAACACCGATCACCGGTAAGCAGGTAAAGTAGAACGTCAACACCGCGCCACGCGAAAACATGCCGCTGGCCTTGAACGCGAACAGGATGAACCACAGCACGGCGAACGAAATCGTCCAGTACTGCGCCGCATCCTTGAACTGGCGCAGGCGCGTCTTGCCGTCCCACGACATGGCACCCCCAAACAGCCGCCCCGACACCACGAACGTCGCCGCCACGATGACGCCGGTATAGGTCAGCTCCTCGACGCTCGGGCTTTTGGCGGCGGCCCAGTGGTACAACAGGCCGACCGTATTGCTCAGCACAATGATGAGGGCCGCGTCGGCGATGTCCTGCAGGAGCGATCGCACTCCGGGAAGCGGTGGATCGCCGACATGCAGATCGGATGCGAGCGGGCCGCGCCCTAGCCGATGGACAAGACCGCCGCTGATAGCTGCTGCATCAAGGGCATCAGGCAGCGCCTCAATGGGCCTGCCAATTGGAAGCTCGTTGCGCATGCTTCGGACCGTCAACACCCCTTCGTTCGCAGAAGCCCACTTGCTTCTGCGTCAACGTTCTTTTGGCCCTTTGAAAGTTTCACTGCCCTGTGACTGTATTAGGTACTTACAATGATAACGATTGTCAAGCACAACCGCGGCAACACCCAATACAAAACGTCACTTTATTGTTGTCGTTACTCACCATTACGTCCACGCGCGCTGCTTTGCTGTATAGATTGATGCGCCCGTCAGCCTATGTTTTACTGTAAAGAACGATTACAGGTGCTCAAGCGATCTGCAGTGCAATCCAAGAACAGTTTTGTTTGCGATACGTATTCCTGCCACGCAGCATGCCGTGCCTATTTCCTGGTTCCGCAGTGCCGCCTATTTGACCGCCTCGAAAAAGATGGATTCGTCGGGGCGATTGTCGAGAACTCCGATGTCGGGACACCTGCCCTCCCGGAAACCGACGACTTCGGCTGTGACAAAACCGCAAGCCTCGAAGAGTTTCTTCAGCGACGCACCGGTGAATCCCCAATGATGGCCGTTCTTGACGGCATCGCGCGTATCGGCTTCGAACAGCGCGCTCAGGAAATGCTCCGGCGCCTCGCGATCATAGTTGGCGACCACCTTGTCGAGGTCGGGGACGACAACGCGGCACACCCCGCCCGGCGTCAGGACGCGGCGGATCTCTCCGACCAGCTGCGTGATCTCATCGCGGAACAGATGCTCGAACACATGGCTCGAAAACACCGCGGTGACGGATTCGTCCGCAAACGGCAGCGGTTTCGTTAAATCCAGGTATCTCAACGCACGGAACTGACCGCTCCGGTGCATGTGGTACTTGTGATCGTCGAGCTTGCCGGCGGCCCGCAGAAGCCCGGCAGCGCCCGGCACGCGCGAGATGAAAATGTGCGGCGTCACGTCGGTGTTGAGCCAGCCCTCCACGGCGCGATCGAAGGCACCAAGATGGAGTTTCATGCCCGCATCGGGTCTTTGCGCCGAGCCCCACACTGTCTGCACCCCTCATTCTTATTCGCATATCCAAATGACCCTTCACGATGCCGCGTGTCAATCGCAGATCGCAAGGTTCTGCATTTTTTGTATGCGTTGCATATGACACCGGCATGATGCTCACGTCGATGCACAGCCCTTAACGGCAACCTGACAAAATTGCCGTCAGTGTTGCGGCAGCGCAAAGGCGAGCACGTAGTCGCCGATTTTGGTTCCGAACTTCTGGTGGCCGCCCGCCGCAATCAGGACGTATTGCCGTCCGCCTACGGAATAAGACATCGGCGTCGCCTGCCCGCCTGCCGGCAATCGCGCCTGCCACAACAGCTTGCCGCTGCGTTCGTCGAAAGCGCGCAGATATCGATCGGCTGTCGCGCCAATGAAGATCACGCCACCGCGCGTCACGATGTTGCCGCCGATGTTCTGGATTCCGGTCGGCAGCGGCAGGTTGGCCTTGGTCCGCATCGGCCCGGTGTCGCGTGTCGTCCCCAAGGGGCGTTGCCAGACGATCTTGCGCGATTTCAGGTCGATTGCCGTCAGCGTGCCCCACGGCGGCGGATTGCACGGCACCTTGAGGAAGCTGAGCCACGGCAGCGTCACCACCGCATAGGGTGTGCCGTACTGCGGGAAATACATGGAATCGTTTTTCGGCTGCTCGCCGGTGCCCGACCACGGCGTGATGATGCCGCGGCGCTCGATCGCTTCGCGATGCGGCTCGGTCATGACGAACGGCGCATAGCTTCCGTTGGCGATGAGGATCTTGCGATCCGGGTCCACAGTCACGCCGTGCCAGTCGACAACGCCATCAGCGGCCGGATAGATGATTGCCGGTCGCGTGCCCGGCGGCGTGAACTGTCCGTCATAGCGATAGCGCGAAAACTGGATGCGGCAGTAGAGCTGGTCGAACGGAGTCGCGCCCCACAGATGATTTTCCCTGAGATCTGGCGGCGACAGCGACGGCATGCCGGTACTGTAAGGCTGGGTCGGCGACAGGTGGTCGCCCGCAATCGCGCCTTGCGGCACCGGCTTTTCGACAACATCGGCAAGCGTCTTGCCGGTGCGACGGTCGAGCAGGAACAGTTCGCCGCGCTTGGTCGGTTGCACCAGCGCCGGCACCGTCCCGTTCGGTCCAGGCAGATCAACCAGCGAAGGCCCTGCCGGTACGTCGAGATCCCAGACATCGTGATGGATGGTCTGGAAATGCCACCGCGCCGCGCCGGTTCTGACATCCACCGCAACGACCGAACTCGAATATTTTTCATCGAAGGGCCGCCGGTTCGCACCGTAATGGTCCGGCGTGGCATTGCCGAGCGGTAGATAGACGAGACCAAGCGCCGGATCGGCGGTAAACGCGCCCCAGGCGTTGGGCGTGGCCGGCGTCAGGATTTCGCCGTCATGCGGCACCCAGTTCTCCGGCGCATGCCCGAGGTCCCACGCCCACACGATCGCGCCGGTGATCGCATCGAAGGCGCGCACCGCGCCAGACGGCTCGCCAATGCGCTGGTTGTCGGCGATCCAGCCGCCGAGGATGACGCGATCCTGCAGCACGATCGGCGGCGACGTAACGAAATGAAACCCGGGGCTGACATGGCCCATATAGCGCGTCAGCGAGATGAACCCGTGCTCGCCAAAATCTTCGCAGGGCTTGCCGGTATCGGCATTGAGCGCCATCAGCCGGGCGTCGGCCACCGGCGCGATGATGCGGCGCGGGCATGGCGTCACGGTGCCTTTCGGCGCTTCGTGATAGGCGACGCCGCGACAGGCGAGAAAAATGTTGGGCTCGGTGTTGGCGTGGGGATCGAACACCCATTTCCTGCGCCCGGTCGCAGCATCGAGCGCCTCCACCCAGCTGTGGGGCGTGCAAAGGTACAGCGTGTCGCCGACCTTGATCGGCGTCGCTTCAAAATTGTATTCCGGCTTTTCGTTCCGTGGTCCGTCGCCGGTCTCGATTTGCCACGCCAGTTCCAGCTTCGCGACGTTGTCGGGCGTGATCTGATCGAGTGGTGCGAACCGATCGCCGCGGGCGCTGCGGCCATAGAACACCCAATCGCCGCTCGCCATGGTGTGATCGGCACCATCCGCAACCGGTGTCATGTCCGCAAAACCGCTGATGCCAACCGGCGTGACGAACCCCGCCGCCAACACCACCGCCGTTACCGCGAGCACGATGGCCAGTCCGCGCGCGCCGCCCGAATTCAAGCGCCGACGCACAAACGGCAGCAGCAGCCAGACGCCGAACAGCAATGGAGCAAACAGGCGCGGCTCCAGTTCCCAGCCGGTGAAACCGACCTCCCACAGCGCCCACACGGCAGTGAAAACGATCACCGCTGCGAACAATGCCAGCGATTTCGACGAGCCGCGCCCGTAGAACCACGCCGTTGCCAACATCCCCGCGCCGGCAATCGCGTAATATAGCGTGCCGCCAAGCAGCGCGAGCCAAACGCCACCGATGACGAACCAGAGGCCCGCGACGGCGAGAACTGCGGTTGTCAGAAACACTATGATCGGCGGGATTTTTCTATTGACCGTGTGAACGACGGAGCGCAGGCCCACGACAGGATCCTTCCCATGCGAACCAGGCGCATACACCCAGCTACGTCTGGGATCATCAGACAACAGCGATGACCGGTCAATCAAATGATTGTATCGAAATCCACATGACGCTTCGCGACATCGCGATGTGGTGCATACGTTTCCGTAGCCAGCAGCATTCCCATGCAGACGAGCGCCCCGGCAAGCGGCAGCGCATACACCAGGCTGATCCAGCCGCCGGAAAAACCGGGCATCGGCGGAATGAAGAATGCCGACATCAGATAAGCCGCCGCAAGCGTAACGGCAGGCGCAATCGAGTGCCTGCGGTGGATGAGACAGGCGGCGAGGAACGCAAAGACCGGCGGTAAAATACCGAGATGATGCGTCCAGGCGATCGGCGACGCGATGGTGAATAAAATCGCTGCCGCCATGAAATCCGCGGTCCGCGCCTTGCTGCGCCGAACGAACAGCGCCATGGCGACGAACATCAGCGACGTCGCAAGGCTGAGGTAATAGGCGAGCGGATGAAACGGCGGGAATGCCTGCTTGTTCACGGTGAAGGGATCGTCGTTCGACAACAGCCGGTTCATCACGCCGTTGACGGATGCGTTGGGGTAATAGGCTTCGCCATGCCGGTTCATGAACGAAATCGCCGAGAGATAATCGACATGATTGGCCCAACCGAACCACGCCAGCGACAGTGCCAGTCCGGCCGCGACCACGACGGCAAGGCCGCCGACGAACTGCCAGCGACCGCGCAGCGCTCCCCACAGTACGAACAATCCGAATTGCGGCTTGAACAGACAGATCAATCCGATCAGCGCACCGGCGGTTCGGTCGCGACCGGTCAGCCAGGCAAGCGCAGCGAAAGCAAACCACGCATTCACCCACGCCTGTATCTGGCCGAGGCTGAACGCCCACATCACCGAATGGAAACTGAAGACTGCGAGGCCCGTCGCGACAGCGCATCCCCAACGAAATGGCAGGCTCTGCCGCGCCGCCGCATGATAGGCGATCGCGCCCGTCGCCATCGCTGATGCCGGAACGGCAAGCCAGCCGATCCAGTTCAATGCCCGGTCGGTGACCGTGACGTGAAACGCGTCTGGAATCGCGAACACCAACAGGCTCGATGGCGGGTATTGGAATTTGATGTGCTGGTTGAAGAAGATTTCGCGATACAGCGTGCCCTGGTGGGGATGACGCACCCACTCATAGGCCTTGCGCATCGGCATCCAGGAATCGTCAACCGGCATCCAAGCTGGCGTATGTCCGCTCGGCCATACCAACCAGAAATGCAGGTCCCACAATCCCGTTTGCAATCCGGCGTGGTGCAGCAGCGCCGAGCCGGCGAAATTCACCGCCACCGCCAGCACCAGCATGGCCAGGAAAACCGCCGCCGCAAAGCCAGGGCGAGCACTCGGCGAGAACCTCAATGCAGTGTCACCGTCTCGAAGGTTCTGACTCCTCCCGCGGCATCGAGCACCATCATCTGCGTGTGCCATTCATAGAGGTTGAGAACCAACAGACCGAAGGCCAGCGGGATCACCACACCGGGAATCCAGTTCGGTAATTTCTCCTTGGCAACGAGCGCCAGCGTCAGGATGAACATCGGCATGTAATCCGGCGAGAACAGGAATGCGGAGTCGCCGGAATAGACCATGTGCAGCACCAGACCGAACAATGCGAACAGCGGAATAAACCATAGCCGCGACCGCAGCACGAAGAGCGACGCCAGCGTTACGACAATACTTACCGCCGGCACCAGCCAATCGAACGGAATTGCCGGCGGGGTCAAGCCGAAGATGTGAATCGACAGCATCGAATCGTGCGGTTCGAGCTCGACGAAATTGCGTTCTTCCAGGAAATTGAACGGAATGCCGACGCGCTTGCCGAGAATGGGCCATTCCGGCAACCACAGCAGATAAGTGAAAAACACGCCCAGCAGCGCCGGCTTCATCGCCGGGCCCACCCGCGCAAAATTTCCGCGAAGGAATGCGCCAAGGCCGCCGGCGCGCAGCAGCGTGAAATCGATCTGGCGCAGCACCCAGATCATGCCGTCGGTGACGACCATCGAGAATCCGATCGTCAACGCCAACGCCGATTTCAGCAGGCCGATGCGCGAGACGCCAGGCCAGGTCATCACCAGCACGGCGAGAACGACGGACGCACCCGCCAGCATATGGGTTTCCGGCAACGTCGACCAGAACACGTAGGTCGCCGAAGACGAGAACAGAAAGACGAAGCTTGCGGCCGTGAGCGGCAACACTCCAAGGCGCCGCATCGCAGCGTATAGCAAGCCCGCGCAGGTCACGGCGATGGCTCCGGAAAGCGCCGGGATGCCGATCCATGGCGGCACCTTGAGCCAATCCATGACAACCGCGTGGTAGAACATGCACAGCCAGCCATACAGCGGGTGCACCTTCATGCGGTAATAGCCTTCGGTCTTGTCGCTCAGGTAGGCGAAGACGCGGCCGGTGTCGGCACTATAGAGGGCGTTCTGATCCGGGACGTGACCCAGGAACGGGTAGGCAGCAGCGCCGGCCACGAAGCCCGCCCACAGGAGCACGGCTCCCAGACACGCCAGATCGGCCGCCCGCGCTCGGGTCATCGATGTTGCGCCGCGCGATCTCACAGCCGCGCCAGCATTGACGTAGGCAGAGCCCACTGCTGCACCCCTCAAAACAATCCGAATGTACCGGCCCAACAAAGCCGCGGCCCATGTATCCGATGCAAAAGCATCCGACCCGCGACCGGGTTCTGCGAGAATCCCTGTCTTCGAGACAGCTTTGTTCCCCAGCACATCCGTTGGCTTTAACTGTAAGTACCACGTTTAAACAGTCAACCTGCGCGCGCGCCAACACTTGGTTTTCGTGCAAACGCCATTGCAACAACAGCACATTTGCCGCCAATTGGAGCACAATGTCGTCACTCGGACTGCAATTTCCAGCGTCCCTCCGCAGGCGCTCGGGAATGAGCTACCGGTGTCGAATTCAGCCGATCGAGATGCCCTCCGAGCCGGGGCAAAGCGCGCCGCACATGCCATCTTTCCTTCCCGGCCGCGTTCCGCGAAAATGGCCGTTCCCCGGCCGACTCAGGATGCCCTATGTCGATCCCAAAGCCATCACCAGCCGCGGCTGCAGCGGGGGCACAACCGGAAGTCATTTTCCCGCAAAGGCAATGATTTCAATAGGATATTTGAGATGTTACTGCTCATCGATAACTACGACAGCTTCACCTACAACCTGTTCCACTATTTGGGGCAGCTCGGGGCGGACGTGAAGGTCGTGCGCAACGACGAAGTTTCCACTGCCGAGGCCCTGGCGATGCGGCCGGAAGCGATCGTGTTGTCGCCCGGACCGTGCACGCCGAATGAGGCCGGCATCTGCTGCGAGGTGATCGAGAAGGCGAACGGCTCGGTGCCGATTTTCGGCGTCTGCCTCGGCCATCAGTCGATCGGACAGGTCTATGGCGGAAAGATCGTGCGGGCGCCGTCGCCGATGCACGGCAAGCTCAGCCGCATTCATCACACCGGCAAAAGCGTCTTCCGCGGCCTCAACAACGATTTCACCGCCACGCGCTATCACTCGCTGACCATCCTGCCCGAGAGCATGCCCGATTGCCTCGAAGTGACCGCGGTCGCCGAAGACGGCGTGATCATGGGCGTGATGCATAAGGAGCATCCGGTCCACGGCGTCCAGTTCCACCCCGAGAGCATCGCTTCCGAGAACGGCCATGCCTTGCTGCAGAATTTCCTGCGCATGGCGCATCAGCACGAAAAGGTCGGCTGAGATGAGCCATCTTGATTTCTCGGTGCTGTTGAAGCGCGTCGCGGCGGGAAAAGCGCTCGATGCCGAAGCCTCAGCGGCAGCGTTTACGGCCATCATGGCCGGCGACGTCGGCGAAGCGCAGATGGCCGGCCTGCTCACGGCGCTGGCCTTGCGCAAACCGACGGTGGAAGAGATCACCGGCGCAGTAACGGCAATGCGGGCCGCGATGAAACGCGTGCAGGCGCCGGCGGGCGCGATCGACCTCGTCGGCACCGGCGGCGACGGCCATTCGACGCTGAATATCTCAAGCGCGGCGTGCTTCGTTGCGGCGGCGTGCGGCGTGCCGGTCGCCAAGCACGGCAACCGCAACATGTCGTCCAAAACCGGTGCTGCCGACGTGCTGGAAGCACTGGGCGTGAAGGTGGATGTCACACCGGAGGTGGCCGAGCGCTGCGTCGCCGACAGCGGCGTCTGTTTCCTGTTCGCCCAGGGCTATCACCCGGCGATGAAGCATGTGACGCCGGTCCGCCGTGCCCTCGGCTTTCGCACCATCTTCAATTTGTTGGGGCCGCTGTCGAATCCGGCCGGCGTCAAGCGGCAACTGCTCGGCGTGTATGCGCTCGAATGGCTGGAGCCGGTCGCGCATGTGCTGGCGTCGCTCGGCGCCGAAAAGGCGTGGATCGTGCACGGCTCCGACGGCCTCGACGAACTGTCGATTTCCGGCGCGACGCAGGTCGCGGTGCTGGAAAATGGCCGGGTGCAAACGATGGAAGTGACGCCGGAAGACGCCGGCCTGCCGCGTTATCCTTTGGCGGCGGTCAAAGGCGGCGAGGCCCAGGAAAATGCTGCGGCGCTGACCCGCCTGCTCGACGGCGAGAAAAGCGCCTATCGCGACATCGTGCTGCTCAATTCCGCCGCGGCGCTGATCGTCGCCGACAAGGCCCGCGATCTTCGCGAGGGCGTCGATATCGCCGCCAGGGCGATCGACAGCGGCGCGGCCAAGGCGGTTCTGGCCAAGCTGATCGCGGTGTCGAACGCATGAACATTCTTGACAAGATCACGGCCTACAAGCGTGAGGAAGTGGCGCGCGCCAAGGAGAAAATCTCGCCCACCGAGATCGTGACCTGTGCCCGCGCCGCCGATCCGGTTCGCGGTTTCAAGACGGCGTTGTTGAAAGCGCGGCTCGATCGCCGCTTCGGCCTGATCGCCGAGGTCAAGAAGGCGAGCCCGTCGAAAGGCCTGATCCGAGCCGATTTCGATCCGCCGAAGCTGGCCAAGGCCTATCAACAGGGCGGTGCCACTTGCCTGTCGGTGCTGACCGATACGCCGTCGTTCCAGGGCGCCCCGGAATTCCTCATTGCCGCGCGCGAGGCGGTCGATCTGCCGGTGCTGCGCAAGGACTTCATGCTCGAGCCCTATCAGGTTGCCGAAGCGCGCGCCTGGGGAGCCGACGCCATCCTCATCATTCTCGCGATGGTCGACGACGAGACCGCTGCCACCCTCCTCCACACCGCCCGCGATTTCGGCATGGATGCGCTGGTGGAAGTCCACAATGAGCTGGAACTTACCCGTGCCCTCGACCTCGGCGCGGAAATGATCGGCATCAACAATCGCGACCTGAAAACCTTCGTCACCGATGTCGGCGTCACCTTGCGGCTCGCTCCACGCATTCCGGCCGGCAAACTGGTGGTGGCCGAAAGCGGATTAGCCACACGCGCCGACCTCGACCGCCTGGCAGAAGCGGACGTCACCACCGTCCTGATCGGCGAGACTTTGATGCGCCAGGACGATGTGGCGGCGGCCACGGCGGACCTTGTCGGAGCCCCGTTCAAAGCGTCGCTGACCTGAATTAGAGTGCGCTCATGGCCAATCTTACCCATCTCGATGAAACCGGGGCGGCACGCATGGTGGATGTTTCCGGCAAGGACGTGACCGAGCGCGAGGCGCAGGCCGAAGCCGTGATCGCGCTGTCGGCAGAAGCCTTCGATGCCATCGCGGCCGGCGAAGCGCCCAAGGGCGACGTCCTGGCGGCGGCCCGCATTGCCGGCATCATGGCGGCCAAGAAAACGTCGGAGCTGATCCCGCTCTGCCACGTCCTGGCACTGTCGAAAGCCGAGATCGCGTTCGAGAACGTGCCCGACCGCACCGCCATCCGCATCGTCGCCACGGTCAAGACCTCCGGGCGCACCGGCGTGGAAATGGAGGCGCTGACCGCCGCCTCGATCGCCGCCCTCACCATCTACGATATGACCAAGGCGATCGACAAAGGCGCGGTGATCGAGACCGTCCGGTTGTGTTCGAAATCCGGCGGCAAGAGCGGCGGCTTCACCGCCCCGCCGCTGCGCTCGTTGCGCAAGACCCCGGTGGCGCCTAGCCGCGGCCGTCCGGGCGCGCTGACCGGCGAAGCTTCGACGCCAACGGTGACGCCGGCGGCGGATACCAAATGCGCGGCGTTCCGCAATTTCATGACGAGCCGCCATCTCCGGGCGACCGAATGGGCCAAGCTGGCCGGTGTGCCGGCCTCCCAGCTATACGCATTTCTCACGGGACGGTTGCGGGCGCTGCCCGAGGATGTCATTCAGAAGCTTGCAAACGCCGCTCAAGTGCGTCCGGAGGATATGTTCCGATGATCAGCGTCGAAGAAGCGCAACGCCGGGTGCTGTCCGCCTTCAAACCGATCGACACCGAACTGGAAGATCTCACGCATCTGACCGGACGCGTCGCGGCCGAGGACATCAAGGCCGTCGGCGATAACCCGCCGAAAGCCATTTCCACGGTTGATGGCTATGCCGTGCGGCTGGCCGATGGCGAGTCGCGCCGCAAGATCGTCGGCAAGGCCATGCCCGGCCATCCGCACCTGGGCGTTGTCGGTACCAACGAGGCGGTCCGCATCGTCATCGGCGGCGTCGTGCCCGATGGCGCCGACGCCATCGTCTTCCGCGAGGAAGCGGACGCCGGCCATGGCGACCTCACCTTCAAAAGCACCGCGGTCCGCCCCGAACACATCCGCGGCGCCGGACTCGATTTCAAGGCCGGGACCGTGCTGGTCCCATCGGGCAAGAAGATCACGGCGCGCGACATGGCGGTGCTGGCCGCCGGCGGCGTCACCCAGGCCAAGGTGCGGCGCCGTCCGCGCGTCGCGATTGCCTCGGTCGGCGACGAGCTCGCGGCCCCGGGTGAAGAACGGCGGCCCGGCGATATCTACGCCGCCACCGGCTATGGCCTATCGGCGATGATCTCTACCTGGGGCGGCGCTCCGTGTGATTTCGGCATCCTCGAGGACAACGCCGAGGAAATCGCCACCATCGCCGATGCCGATGCCGAACTCGTGGTGACGTTGGGCGGCAACTCGGTCGGCGATACCGAACTGGTCGCGCGCGCCCTCGGCAGCACCGACTTCGCCATGGAGTCCTGGACGGTCGCCTATCGCCCCGGGCGGCCGCTGCTGTTCGGCCAGCTTGGCGGCACCCCGATGCTGGGACTGCCCGGCAACCCTGCCTCAGCCCTCGTCTGTGCGTTGCTGTTCATCCGGCCGAGCCTCGACGTCATGCTCGGCACCTCGCAGAATTTGTGCAGCCTGCCGCAGCGGTTCAAATGCGGTTGCCATTCGATGTCCGCGCGCCTCAGCGCCGAACTGCCCGCCACCGACGAGCGCAAGACCTATGTCCGCGCCCAGCTGATGATGCGCGATGGCGAAGTCTGGGCCGAGCCCTATCCAGTGCTCGATTATCCGATGCTGTCGGTGCTGGCGAAGGCGGATGCGCTGGTTGTCCTGCCGCCGGGCTCGCCGGCCTCCAAACCGGGCGATCGGGTGGAAATCATTCCGCTTGACGGCTACTGAGCGGCCCCGCCGCTGCGACAGGCCCGCCACGGCGCCGTCACAACCGTCTGCTCTGTTCGCGGTGTGATCGGTAATGCGAGGGTTTGCCATGATCAGCGTCGAAGAAGCCCGGCAGAGAATTGTATCGGCGTTCGCTCGCGTCGGCGCCGAGCCGGTCGAGCTCGCCCACCTCGCCGGACGCACGGCGGCCGAAGACATCCGCGCCAAGACCGACCAGCCGCCGCTGTCCGTTTCCTCAATGGACGGCTATGCGGTCCGCAAGGCCGACGGCGAGGCACCACGCAAGGTGATCGGCACCGCCCCGGCGGGCCATCCCTTCGACTGCACGATCGGCGCCAATGAGGCCGTACGCATCTTTACCGGCGGGGCGATCCCGCCCGGCGCCGACGCCATTGTGATCCAGGAAGAAGTCGACATCGTCGGCGGCGACGTGCAGTTCAACGCCTCGGCCATCCGCCCCGACCTCATTCGGCCGGCCGGGCTGGATTTCCGCGAGGGTGACGTTCTGGTTTCCGCCGGCAAGCGCCTCACCGCGCGCGACCTGGCGCTACTCGCCGCTGCCGACGTCACCGCCGCCAAGGTAAGGGCGCGCCCGCGCGTGGCGATCGCCTCCATCGGCGACGAGTTGTCGGTGCCGGGCACGCCGCGCCAACCGGGCGGCATTGTGGCTTCCACCGGTTTCGGCCTTGCGGCGATGATCGCGCAGTGGGGAGGCGCGCCGCACGATCTCGGCATTCTCAAAGACAACGTCGAGGACATCGCCACCATTGCAGCCGTCGCGGCTGATCTTGTGGTGACGCTCGGCGGCGCTTCGGTCGGCGATCACGATCTGGTGCAGAAGGCACTCGGCACCACCGATTTCACGCTCGATTTCTGGAAGGTCGCAATGCGTCCCGGCAAGCCGCTGATTTTCGGCCGGCTGGGTAAGACGCCGCTGATTGGCCTGCCGGGCAATCCGGTTTCGGCGCTGGTCTGCGCCCTCGTTTTCCTCAAGCCCGCGCTCGCCGCGATGCTCGGCACCGAAGAACCGCCGTCCAAAACGCGCGCGCGCCTGAAGCAGGACCTGCCGGCCAACGACGGCCGCCAAAGCTACATCCGCGCCCGGCTGATCGACGACGACGGCGAAGCCTGGGTCGCCCCGTTCGCGCAACAGGATTCAGCGATGCTGTCGGTCCTGGCCAAAGCCGACGCCCTGATCGTGCGCCCACCCAATGCCGCCGCAGCGGAAGCTGGCGACCGCATCGAGATCATTGCGCTCGACGGATGAAGGGCGGTTTCAAGCCGACAGGCGTTGCTCCCGAACAGCCGATAGCGCGACCGGCAGGCGTCGCACGTAGATGATCCCGGCTGCGACGTTTTTCGAGTCGTCGTATTCGCAGGCAACGAGCTCTTCGTCTTTCCACGGAGCCAGGGTCATAGAACCGGCTGCGATGGCGGTGGCACGCGCCACTTCGCGACGGGCTTCAAGTTCGTCGCGGGCACGTATCCAAAGACAATGCGGTCGCATGGAGGACGCGCGCCATTGCGGACTGTTCTCGGTTCCTGTGCGCGGCGTGAGGCGATAGACGGGCATCTTCAATCTCCTCGCGATAGAACGAATTCATCGGACTCGTGCGGCACGGGCGTGAGGCGGAACGCACCCAAGAGAAGAAGCGGAATCGTCACCAGCAAACTGTACGCCTGGTACCGGCAGAACTGGAACAGCAGAGGCCAAACTTCGGTGAAGCCTCCACCGGTTGCCGCAAAACAGTGGCCGTTGACGATCTGGCCGTGCAGAACATCGCCGCCGGCCACGAGCGAGGCAATCGCATACGTGAGGTAGTTCGTTACCCCAAGTCCGATCGCCAGTTTGCAGAGGGTCCGCTCGCTCATCTCAACCCGTAAGTAGTTTTACCTACGCGGAGGAGCAGACACGCTGCGCGCTATGGTGGCAAGGCGGTCGTGCGCCGGCGGGATCGCCCTTTGGACCAATGTAAGGCGATTTTGCCGATCAGCTCTGATGGCAGGCGCATCACTTCTTATAGAAGCAATGGCCGTTTCCTGAATTGGCGCGACAGGTTGACGCCAAACGCCGAGCGCAAAAAACGACGCCGGGGCATTCCCTATCGGTTTACGGGAAAAAGAACCGGGCAGCACAAGGACCGCCCGGCTCGTATGAGATTACTTCTTCGCCGGAGTCGGCGCCGGTGCAACGACAGCCGGAGCGGCAGTCGGCGCAGGCGGCACGACATCAGCCGGCGGCGGCGGCGGCTTTGGCAGCGACGCCACTTCCTTCAGCGTCAGACAGCCGTCCGGCGTGCAGAAATGCACCTGACCGGAGAAGCGGTCGACGGTGTAGAGCGCGCCTTCGGTGGGAATGATCTGTGTACGTCCAACGATCAGGAACGTCACCGCCAAGGCAATCACGCCGCCGATGAGGGCGAGCCAGATTTCGGTGGTGATGGATTCAACGATCGCACCGGCGCCGATCACCACCAAGCCGATGATGACGTACGGCAGATAGGCTGCGATCTTGTCGTCGAACAGATCGCGGAACCACCAGCCGGCAACCGCGCTCGCCAGGAATACGAGCCCGAGAATTCCGAACACCAGCCGTACCGTCCACGGCGTGGTCGTGCTCGATACCGTCTCGATCCGCTCCACTTCCACCTCAGCGTGATGATGGTGCTCCGCGGCCGCGGCTTCGACTTTTTCTTCACTCATGAAAATCCCCTCCAAACGGCGCATTCGGCGCCAACCCGAACAGTGTATGCCATTTTGGCACAAAAGTTTGACGGGATTATTTGCAAATAGTTCTGATCCGCACCTCCTTCCCAAGATGAACCTTACCTAAACGGCGCCCCCAGGCTGCGTTCAGGCAGGCCGTCCCATAGTCGTCAGCGACATACGGGAAGGAGAACTCCCATGAAACGTCTGTTGAGCGCCGCGCTTGCCCTCGCCCTGATGAGCTACGGCATTCACACATTTCCGTTTGTGCAGCGGTGTTCTCTCTGATTCCATGCTTTTCGGAATGCTGGGAGACAGAGGATGTCGACAATCACGCTGGGGCGGTTTGGCGACCGCCGCCTGGAAAAAGGGGGGCCTTTTTGCACGCTCGTTTGGTTGAGACGGGCGGTCGAGGTCTTCGCGTTCGGCGTTTGGGCGGTGATCGCGCGAGCGAGATCCGTTTGACGCGCCTCTTGCGCAATCCTGCGGTGACGATTGCGGAAATGTCGGCTGAAGCAGGTCGGCGGACGGCGGAACGCTGCCAGGGGCGTCGGGTTTTGGCGATCCAAGACACCACTGTGGTTCGATCAGAGGGCGGCGGTGGGC
>NZ_JBWZET010000023.1:0-20580 GCF_056722145.1 Rhizomicrobium sp.
GCGCCGGTGGACGAAGTGACACTCGACGTCTTTGCCGACGCACGACCGGCCCACTTCGCCTATTACGACGATGACGGCGCCACCTTTGCCTACGAAAAAGGCGCGTTCTATCGCCAAGCCATTACCGCGGTGGCGGGCAAGACGGGCATTGCGCTGGCGTTCGCGGCGCCCGACGGCAGTTATCGCCCCGCGCTCAAGCAGTATGTCGTGCGCCTGCACGGCCTCGCCGCCAAACAGGTCACCGACGGCGGCCGGCCCATGACCGGCTGGAGAAATGGCCGCGATCGCTTCGGCGCGTTCACCGAAATTCGTATTCCTGCCGGCCGTGCCGCGCAGTTGGTTTTCAACGGAACAGGGACGAAGGTCCGGGAGCAATGAGATCATGATCACTGCAGCACCGATCCCCAGCGCCGCGTCCAGTACCGGCCGCCGTCAGGCCGGCATGGCCGCGATGGTCGTCAGCCTGTTCTTCGTCTGGGGCTTCGTCACCGTCCTCAACGATCCTCTGATCGCCAAGCTGAAGGGTCTGTTCTCGCTCAATTACGCCGAGGCGATGCTGACCCAGTTCGCCTTCTTCCTCGGCTATTTCATCTTCTCGATTCCCGCCGGCATCGTGCTCAGCCGTCTCGGCTATGTGAAGACGATCGTGCTCGGCCTCGTCATCATGGCGGCAGGCTGCCTGATGTTCGCACCGGCGGCGATGGCCGGGACCTATGCCGGATTCCTCGGCGCCTTGTTCGTGGTCGCGGCCGGTATCACCACCTTGCAGGTCGCCGCCAATCCCTACATCGCCGTACTGGGACCGAGCGCGACCTCGTCGAGCCGGCTCACCCTGGCGCAGGCGTTCAATTCGCTGGGCACCTTCCTGGCGCCGTTCGTCGGCGCGGTGTTCCTGCTGCAGCGCGGGGTGCTGGCGCCGAGCGGGGCGACGGCGGCAGCGCTGAAGGCTGCGCGCATCGATGAAGCCTCGCTGGTGCTGAAGCCGTTCCTCGCCATCGCGGCGGTGCTGGTCGTCATGGCGGTGGTGTTCTGGCTGTGCCGACGTGCCCCGTCGCCGGCGACCGGAGGCGCCCAAGGCGGCGTTCGCCTGCATCTGCTGAAGCGGCCGCGGCTGATGTTCGGCGTGTTGTCGATCTTTCTCTACGTCGGCGCCGAAGTCGCCATCGGCAGCGGCATGACCAACTATCTGATGCAGGAGTCGGTGCTCGGCCATCAGGCGGCGGCGATCGGCCAGAGCGTTTCGCGGCTGCTCGCGCCCGTCTTCCATCAGTCGTTCCAGTTCAACGCCGCCCAGGTCGCCGGCGCCATGGTCAGTCTTTATTGGGGCATGGCGATGATCGGGCGGTTCGTCGGCTCGGCGCTGCTGGCCAGAATCACGCCGGCCAAGGTGCTGTGCGTCCATGCGCTGGCGGCGGTGGTGCTGGCGCTGGTGTCGGCCTCGACGCTGGGCATCACGGCGGCGGTCGCGGTGCTGCTGATCGGCATGGCCAATTCGATCATGTTCCCGACCATCTTCACGCTGGCGCTGGAGGGGCTCGAAACCGAGACCGCCGGCGGCTCGTCGCTGCTCTGCATGGCGATCGTGGGCGGGGCGCTGGTGCCGGTGGCCTATGGAGCGTTGGCCGATATCGGCGGTTTGGCGTTCGCGCTGGTGCTGCCGGCGGCCTGTTATTTCGTCATTGCCGGCTACGGCTGGTTTGTGTTGCGTGCATCGCGGCAAGTCCGCCAGGCCTAAAGCGGATTGCATCGGGACTTGTTGCAGGAGGATTTTGCAGTGCTGCAGATCGGGATCGATTTCGGTGGAACGAAGATTGAGGCGGCAGTTCTCAATCCCGAAGGGGCCTATTTGAACCGTTTCCGGGTGCCCAATCCGGGCAACTATGACGGCGCCGTAAAGGCCATCTGCGAACTGGTGCATGGCGTCGAGGCGAGCTTTCGGGTGCGCGGGACGGTCGGCATCGGCTTGCCGGGTTCGTTGTCGCCGACCACCGGATTGATGCGCAACGCCAACTCGACCTATCTCAACGGCCGCCCTTTCCAGGCCGACTTGAGCAAGGCCTTGGAGCGCGAAGTGCGGCTCGCCAACGACGCCAACTGCATGGCGCTGTCGGAAGCCATCGACGGGGCGGCGAGCAAGGCGCGGGTGGTGTTCGGCATCATCGTCGGAACCGGGTGCGGCGGCGGTCTGGTGATCGATCAGCAGCTCGTGGAAGGCCATAACGGCATCACCGGCGAGTGGGGCCATAATCCGCTGCCGTGGCTGGAAGCGGACGAGTTTCCCGGTCCGAAATGCTGGTGCGGCCGTCATGGTTGCGTCGAGACCTGGGTGTCCGGCACCGGCCTGCAGCGCGATTTCCAGGTCCGCACCGGGCGGGCGCTGAGCGGCGCCGAAATCGTCGAACTTTATCGCGACGGCGATCCGGCGGCGGCGGCGGCCTTGGCGCGCTTCATCGACCGCTTCGGGCGCGCCATCGCCATGGTCTGCAACATGATCGATCCCGATGCGATCGTGCTGGCAGGCGGCTTGTCGAATGTCGTCGAGATCTACCAGATGCTGCCGGCGGCGGTGGTGCCCTACGTCTTTTCCGACCGCTGGTCGGCACCGATCGTACCGGCGAAGTGGGGCGATTCCTCCGGCGTGCGCGGCGCCGCCCGGCTGTGGCCGCTGAAACAGACCGAATTCGCCTACTGACGGGGAAACCGTCAGCGGTCCGGCGGGCATTGGCCCGCCGTGCGCGGCCGTGCGCCCCGAGCGCAACGGCGGCGTGCGTCAGCACCGCCGTCTCGGCGCGATGCGGACGCGGTAGCAGACGTTCCGTAAAGGTATGTAGAGGAGGGCATGCGGCGATTTTGCCATCTCGTACATTCGTAAAGACGCGCACTTTTGGACCGCGCCAGAACATTCATCGCCCATTCTCTGAGCATAATGCCTAGGTATTGCGCGCGCATTGCCCTTTTTTGTGCAAAATGGCGATCACCGGCCAATACACCGACGCGGCTCTGGCTAATTTCGGTGCAGAACTGATTTGTACGGTGGAATATTATGACAAAACCACCGCGTTTCTCCCGATCCGGTTGTCATTTGCGAATGCACATGCAACATGTTTGCAACATGCGACAGCCAAAGGCGCGCCTACAATTCCCTGGTTGCTGACGCTCGCGCCATCAAAATCCTAACTTGACCCCAACGTCAGGGATGTGGATGCGCAAGTTGCGTGCGCTCTGGTTCGCCCGAACCGGCCCCTTCCCCACGGAAACCAACCGAACCGAAAAAGGGGGTTCCAGTGGCAAGTAACATGAACGTCTGTCTGCGCTCAGCGCTGTTCCTGAGTGCGGCGACGGCAGCGGCCTTGAGCCTGACGGCGCCGGGATTCGCGCAAGCGAGCGAAACCGTCGTCGTCACCGGCACGCGCATCCAGCAGCTGGGCGTGGCCAGCGCCAGCCCGGTCACATCTGTCGGCCAGGCCGAACTGAAGTTTGAAGGATCGACCAACGTCGAATCGCTTCTGAACAATCTTCCCGCGACCGTTGCGGACCTGACCAACCAGGCATCCAACGGCGCCACCGGCCAGGCCACCGTCGACCTGCGCGGCCTGGGATCGTCGCGCACCCTCGTGCTGGTCGACGGCAAGCGTCTGATGCCGTCCGATCCGTCCAATCCGGTTGCCGACTTGAACCAGGTCCCAGCGGCCCTCGTCGACCATATCGAAGTTCTCACCGGCGGCGCTTCGGCGGTGTACGGGTCCGATGCCGAAGCCGGCGTCGTGAACTTCATCATGCGCAAGGACTTCGAAGGCATCGAGTTCAACGGCCAGGTCTCGATCCAGCAGCTCAACAACTCCGACAGCCGCTGGCGCGGCATGCAGGATCTCGCTGGGTATGCCAAGGCGCCCGAGAACTACTGGGCCGGCCGCACCCTCGATTCGACGATGATCTTCGGCGTCAACACGCCGGACGGCAAAGGCAACGTCACCGGCTATCTCGGCTATCGCACCATCGATCCGGTCACGCAGGCCAACACCGATTATGCGGCCTGCTCGACGGCGGTGAAGTCGACCGGCCTCAAGTGCTTCGGTTCGTCGAACTCCAATCACTGGATCAGCATCGACAACGCCTACGCCAGCCAGAACTACAGCTTCTTCCAGACCGGCACCGGCGCCAAGGGTTCGGGTGCCTTCACCGATTGGACTGGTTCGGCGGCGCAGCGCTACAATTACGGCGCCACCAACTACATCCAGCGTCCGGACGCGCGCTATATCGGCGGCTTCAACGGCCATTATCAGGCCGCGTCGTGGGCCGACGTCTATACCTCGTTCATGTTCTCGGACGACCACACCAAGGCGCAGATCGCGCCGTCGGGCCTGTTCATCGGTACCGGCCGCCACACGCTGCCGGGCGCACCGGCGGGTGCCAATCCGGCCTACAACGAGGTGAACTGCGATAATCCGTTGATGACGGCGCAAGAAAACCAGCTGTTGTGCGGCCAGATCGTCCCCACCGCCGCCTACGCCGATCCGCATAACGCCGCGGTTCACACGCTGTTCGATGAATTCGGCGCGGCGGGTCCGAACAACACCGGCTACGACGCCAAGGTCAACGGCCTGTGGATGGGCCAGGGCAATCTGGTTCCGGGTCAGTCGACCGACTACATCGGCCGTCGCGACATCGAAGGCGGCGCCCGCGTCGACGACCTGCGCCACACCGCCTATCGCTTCGTGCTCGGCGCCAAGGGCGAGATTGCTGACGGTTGGGCCTACGACGTGTCGGGCCAGTACGGCATCACGCTCTACACCGAAAACTACACCAACGAATTCTCGGTGCAGCGCGTCCAGAACGCCCTGCAGGTGAATCCGGCGACCGGCCACTGCATGGCCTACGATCTCGGGATCGACACCAATTGCGTGCCGCTCGACATCTTCAACGGCTACAACTCGATCACCAAGGCGCAGCTCGATTACGTCACCGGCCAGGGCTTCAAGAGCGGCTCGACCGAGGAATATGTCGTCAACGGTTCGGTCAACGGCGATCTCGGCCAGTACGGGGTCAAGTCGCCGTGGGCCCATGACGGCGTCGGCGTCGCGTTCGGCTTCGAATACCGCAAGGAGATCATGGAGCTGCAGACCAGCCGTGATTTCCAGCTCAACGACCTTTACGGCCAGGGCGGCGCCACGCTGCCGGTGCCGACCTCGGCGTTCAGCGTCGTCGAAGGCTTCGGCGAAGTCGAAGTTCCGATCGCCCAGAACCAGCCGCTAATGCAGGACCTGACCTTCAACGGCGGCTTCCGCTATTCGTCGTATTCGACCGCCGGCACGACCTGGACCTACAAGACGGGCCTGCAGTGGAAGGTGATCGACGACGTCAGCTTCCGCGGCAGCTTCGAACATGCGGTGCGGGCGCCGAACGTGCTCGAACTCTACCAGCCGGCCAACATCGTTCTGTTCCAGGGCGCCGATCCCTGCAACAAGGCGACTGGCACGATCCTGGCGAACTGTAATGCCATGGGCGTCAACCAGAGCCTGCCGCTGGCGGCACCGTCGGCCCAGTACAATCAGCAATGGCTGGGCAACACCGGTCTGGTTCCGGAACAGGCCAACACCTATTCGGCGGGCGTAGTCTTGACCCCGACCTTCCTGCCGGGCTTCTCGCTGACCGTCGACTATTATTCGATCAAGGTTGCGCACTACATCAACTCGCTCAACCCCAACACGACGCTGGCCGGCTGCTATGGCACCGAAGCCAACGCCACGACCAAGGCGATCACCTGCCCGCTGATCCACCGTGCCAACGGCGGCACCGGTCCGGTCTACGGCGCCGGCTATGTCAGCGCCGAGACGATCAACACTGGCTTCCTCAAAACCAGCGGCGTCGATATCGAGTCCAACTACTTCACCAGCCTGGACGATCTGGGCGTGGAGCCGGGTTGGGGTTCGATCTCTATCAATTTGGTCGGCACCTACATGAGCGAGCTGGCCACCAATCCGCTGCCGGGCCTCGGCGAGTACGATTGCGCCGGCAAGTTCGGTCTGACCTGCCTGCAGCCCGCTCCGCAGTGGCGTCACAAGATGCGCGTTACCTGGGATACCCCGTGGAATGCGCAGTTCTCGATCCTGTGGCGGCACCTGTCGAGCGCGGCGCTCGACATCAACTCGTCGAATCCCCTGCTCAACGGCTCTTGCGGCGCCAGCAGCGCGCCGTGCCCGGACACCGTCGACGGTCATCTGCCGTCGTTCGATTACTTCGACATCGCCGGGACCTGGGAAGTCAGCAAGGGTCTTGAGCTGCGGGCCGGCATCAACAACATCTTCGGCAAGAACCCGCCGGTGGTGGATTCGAACACCTATTCGGTGTCCGGCCCGCCGTACGGCAACGGCAATACCTATCCGGGCACCTACGACGCGCTCGGTCGGACCTTGTACATGGCGATCACCGCCAAGATGTGATCTCCATCTGGAGTTCGTACAAATCGGCGGCGGGCTTCGGCCCGCCGCTTTTTTTTGAGGGCTTGCCCAGGGCGGCTTGCCCGGGGATACTTCAACGATGGCGCCGGACGGCCAAAATCCCCTGCAACTGATATCGGATGCGTTGCTGAGGCGCGATCCGATGCGCGCGGCTGCCATCGCCGAACAGGCCCTGGCGGCCGGGGGGCGCCATCCGCTGCTCTATACCGCGCGCGCGATCGGGCTCAGCGAGAGCGGCCGTCACGACGAAGCGCTGAAGGATTTCCGCGCCGCCGAAGCGATGGGACCGCTAAATCCCAGTCTCAAGGGTGCCATCGCCTTGTGCCTGACGCGGATGGAGCGGTTCGTCGAGGCGATCGCCGAATACGATGCGGCGCTGGCGTTGGTGCCGGGGTCTGCGCCGCTGCACTGCCGCAAAGGCTGGGCCTGCGAACGGGCCGGCGATCTCGCGGCGGCCCGCCGCGCCCACGAACAGGCGGTGACGTTGGAACCACGCTATAGCGAAGCGCTCGCCCGTCTGGCGTTTCTCGCCGCCCGCCGTGCCGCCTGGGACGAGGCCCGCGACTTTGCCAAACGCGCGCTGGTTCTGGACCCGCGTCAGCCGGGTGCCAGGCTCGCCCTTGCCATCGCCGATCTTGAGGGCGGCGCGCTGGCGGAGGCCGAACGGCGCCTTGTCGATCTCCTCGCCGAAAGCAACAAGGTGGGCTACGACCGCTGTCTTGCCGCCGGCTTGATGGGCGATCTGCGCCACCGCCAGGGCCGCACCGACGAGGCCTATTCGTTCTATCGGCAGGCCAGCGAGGCGGTGCTTGCGCTGCCCCAGCCGGCGGCCCGCGCCCGCCCGATGCTGGAGACGGTGCAAATCCTGCGGCGCCACTTCGAAGCCATGCCGCCGCGCCAGCGCTTCGCCGGCGGCGAGGGGCCGCAGCCGCTGTTCGTGCTCGGGTTCCTGCGCTCGGGCACGACTTTGATCCAGGAAATTCTGGGGGCGCGCGACGACACCGTCGTGCTCGACGAAAAGGGCGCCCTCGCCGACGCCGTCGATGCCTTCATGACCGATATCAAGGGGCTCGATCGGCTGTGGGCGGCCGACGCGGCGACGCTGGCGAAATATCGCGGCCTTTACTGGAGCCGCGTGCGCGAATTCGGCGTCGAGCCCACGGGCCGCACGCTGATCGACAAGATGCCGTTTGCGACCATCCGCATTCCCCTCATCGCGCGGCTGTTCCCGCAGGCGACGATCGTTTTTGCGATGCGCGATCCGCGCGACGTGGTTTGGGGCTGCTTCCGCCAGCGCTTCACCGTGAACGCGACGACGCGCGAACTCGTCACCCTCGAAGGCGCCGCCCGGCTCTATGACGAAACCATGCGGCTGGCCGAGCTGTACCGCGAAAAGCTGTCGCCCAAGCTGTTCGAACTGAAGCTCGAAGACCTGATCGACGATTTCGACGGCCGCATCCGCGCGTTGTGCGATTTCGCCGGCCTTCCCTGGCAGGACAGCATGCGCGATTTTGCCGGCCGCAGCGAGACCATCACCACGCCGAGTTCCATCCAGATCGCTCGCGGCCTCAACCGGCGCGGCGTCGGGCAGTGGCGCCGCTATGTCCGCCAGATGGAACCGGTATTGCCGCTTCTCGCCCCCTGGGTGAAGCGGTTCGGCTACGATTCCGACGAAGGCACCGCACCATGATCGGCATGACCATATCCCCGCAGGAAGTGCAGCAGCGTCTGCTGGCGGACGTGAGCGGGGCGGTGGCGGCCGGCGATTTCCGTCGCGCCTTCGAGGCCGCAAGTCTCGCGTTGCGCCAGGGCCTGCGCCATCCGATCTTTTTCAATGCGCGCGGACTGTGGCTGCAGCGCACCGGCGATTTCGAAGCGGCGCTGGCCGAATTCCAGGCGGCACTGGCGCTGGCGCCGAACACGCCGGTGATCCTCTCCGCCATCGGCGTCTGTCTGCAGCAGATCGGCCAACTCGAGGACGCCGCCAAGGCGTTTGATGCCTCGTTGGCCGGCATGCCGGATTTCCCCCAGACCCATTTCCGCAAAGGCAAGGTCAAGGCCGATCTCGGCGAGCATGAAGAGGCCGAGGCCTGTTACCGGCGCGCCATCGAACTCGATCCCAAATACGCCGAAGCCATCGCCAATCTCGCCTCCGTGCTGGCGCGCAAGGGCGAGGTCGGGACGGCGCGGGCGCTGGCGGCCGAGGCGCTGGCGCTCAATCCGGCGGAGCCGACGGCGCAGGTGGCCCTCGCCGTGCTCGAGATCGGCGAGAAGAAGTATGTCGAGGCCGAACAGCGTCTGCGCGGCGTGTTGGACACTAGCCCACTCGGGGTTTTGCCGCGCGCCGCGGTGCTGGCGCTGATCGGCGACACCCTCGACGGCCAAAAGCGCTATGGCGAGGCGTTCGCGGCCTACAAGCAGAAGAACGATGCGGTGTTCGACCAGTTCGCGGCGCGCTACGGCGGCGAGTTGGGGCTCGAGGCGACCGTCAATCTCACGCGCTATTTCGAGGCCGCCGGTCGGGCTGCCTGGCGCGCGCCCGATGATAACAGTGCGGTGCCGGGTGCAGCAGCGACCCATGTTTTCCTGATGGGCTTTTTGCGCTCCGGCACGACCTTGCTGGAGCAGGTGCTGGCATCCAATCCCAACATCGACGCGCTCGAGGAGAAATCCCTCCTCAACGACGAAAGCGAGACCTATCTCACCAGCGTCGAAGGCCTCGAGGCATTGGCCCGCTTGACGGCCGCCGAAGCCGATAGCCTGCGCCGCGCCTATTGGCAGCGGGTGAAAAAAGAAGGCCTCGCGGTGGAAGGGCGCATCTTCGTCGACAAGCAACCGCTCAACACCACCAAGCTGGCGCTGATCGCCAAGCTGTTCCCCAAGGCCAAGATCATTCTTGCCGTGCGTGATCCGCGCGACGTCGTGTTCTCCTGCTACCGCCGCCATTTCGGCGCCAATGCCACCATGTTCGCGTTCCTCAAGCTGGAGAGCGCGGCGCGTTTCTATGCCGGGGTCATGGATCTGACGGCGCTCTACCGCGACAAGCTGGTGCTCGATGTCTTCGAGCATCGCTACGAGGACATGGTGGTCGATTTCGAGCCGCGGGTGCGCGCGTTGTGCGATTTCCTCGGCATCGCCTGGGACGACAAGATGCGCGAGTTCAACAAATACACCCCGGCGGTGGATTTGCGCTCGCCCAGCGCGCTGCAGGTCCGCAAGCCGCTCTACAGCGACGCCTTGGCGCAGTGGCGCCGGTACGGCGAACATCTCGCGCCGATGCTGCCGATTTTACGGCCGTGGGTGGAAAAATTCGGCTATCCGCCGGATTGAAACATGGTTTGCGACGCATTGTGATTTCTGTGCGGGGCCGGGCGTGCTAAAGTTGCCGCCTCAGCCCGGAAGAGGGAAAGATGAAGACGTGGTCCGTTTTTGCGCTCGGCGCTGTCTTGTTCACGTTCACGCCGGCTTTTGCCGACGATACACCGGCGGCTGCCAGTAGCACGACCGCCGCGCCCGCCAAGGATGATGGTGACGAGATGATCTGCCATCGCGAAAAGCTGACCGGAACCAATTTGCTCGGGCCCAAGATCTGCAAGCCCAAGAAGCTGTGGCAGCAGCAGCATCAGGATTCGCAGGACACGCTCAACCAGCAGACCCAGAAGGCCCTGCTCAACCAGCCGCCGGGCGGTTGATCGCTATTTCTCGACGATCCGGAACGCCGCGGACGCATTCTTGATGCGGCCGAGCTGGCAGCCGGTCGCATCGAGGCGCCCGTTGACGCGCGCCCCGATGACGACGTCGTGGCTCGGCGTGCCGATACCGCTGCGCTCGATGGTCACCCGCTCCAGGGTTGCGTCGGTGAGCTGGCGCAATTCCCTCACATCCGCCGGCACGATGACGCCGAAGCCGTCCGACAGACTGTCCTCGATGCGGATATCGCTGATCCGAAGGCCGGCAATCGACAGCCGTTGCAGTGCGATCTGCAGCGCCGGGCGCCACGCCCAGCCGTGGTCATAACCGCCGCAGCGCACCAGGCGGCAGTTCTTGACCTCGGTGAGACCGCTGAAGTTGTTGTTGGTGGTGGCGTTCGAGGTTTCGAACGTGGTGGAAATCAGGATGCCGCAGCCGGTGGTGATGTCGGTGAACAGGCAATCTTCCACGCGGTTGCTGGCGCCGCCGTAAATCGAGGCGCCTTGCGCCAGCGACGGCAGTTGGCCGGTGCAGCGGCGGATGACGTTGTTGCCGGGCACGGCGCCTTCTTGGGTGAAGCCCTGGTCCGAGGGCGACGGCCAGATGGCGAAGCAGTCGTCGCCGGTGTTGCGGGTGGCGCAGTTCTCGACCACGCAGTCGCGGGTCTCGACGCACAGATTGATGCCATCGGCGAACAGATTGCGCATGCGGCAGCCTTCCACCCGGAAGCCGCGGCAGACATAGAACCACAGGCCGACCTTGGTGTGCTCGATCCACAGCCGCGACACCGTGCAGTTGCTGCCGCGGGCGCCGAAGATGCCGTCGTTCTGTTCCTGGTCGTTGCGGTATTTCAGCTTGCCGTCGAGGGCGAAATCGCAAATCCGGCTGTTTTCGCCGGTCAGCTTGAAGCGCAGGCGTCGGTTCGCCTGCGGATACAATGCTTCGTCGCCGACGAAGGTCGTGTGCCACATGCCGGCGCCTTGCAGCGTCACGTTGGATGGCATCACGATGTCGCCGGTCAGCTTGTAGGCGCCGGCCGGAACATAGGCGATCTTGCCTTGCTTGGCGGCGGCGGCGACGAGCGCCCGCAACGCCTCGGTGTCGTCGGCCGCGCCGTTGCCGTCAGCGCCGAAGTCGCTGAGCGCCAGCGCGCCCTCGGGGCGAGCCAGCGGCGGGGCGACCAGTTCGAGATCGACGAGGTCGATGATGCAGTACGGCGCCGCGCCGGTCTTGGTCAGGGTGACGACATCGCCTTTGGCCAGCGGCACATCCTTCAACCGGACGTCGTCGTAGAAGTGGCGCGGCTTGCCGTCGGCGGGATTGTTGGTGAAGGGGTATTCGCCGTAGATCCACGAAAAGCGCGAGCTGAGCGCGATGTCGGCGACCTTCACGCCGTTGCGGCTCAAGCTCAGGGTGTCGGCAAGGCCGCTGCCGTCGGGCGCATCGGGCAACGAGAAGCGGATCACCAGCGCATTGGCGGCGGCAGCCACCGGGAATTCGACATATTGGTCGGCCGTGAGTTTGACGCAGCTCTGGTTGGCGGATTCGTTTTCGACCCGGAACGGACCATAGGCCGGTCCCATCACGGTGCCGGAGGTCTTCATCGCCTCGGCCTGATAGCTCGTCCACGGAACATCAGCACCGACGGGCCCGGTCATCGGCGCAAGCGCAAAGGCCGGCGCCGTGGTGACGAAGGCCGCGGTGGAGATCAGAAGCTCGCGCCGGTTCATGGCACCCCCCGTTGTAGCGCTGCGGCAGCGCGAAATGTTTAAGCGACTTTGCCGGCCCGTTCCATCGTCAGGGTCTTGCCGGGTGCGGCGGTAACGCTGCGACCCCAGAGCACGAAGCAATGGGCCTGGCGGTTGCCGGCGGCGGCCGTGACGGTGACGCTGTCGTGGCCGATCGAGACCGAGAAAGTGTCGCCCCGATAGGCGAGCTTGAACGACAGCGATTTCCAGCTCTTGTACAGGCGCGGGTTGATGGCGACATGGTCCGGGCCGGCGCTGACGCCACCGAAGCCGAATACGGCGGTCATCCAGGCACCGCCGTTGGCGGCCGGATGCGAGCCGCCCATGAACACGGTGCCGACATAGACCTTGTACTTGCCTTCGAGATCGAGCTTGGCGGTCTTGAGGAAATAGTTATAGGCGAAGTCGAGGTCGCCGAATTCGGCCGCCACCATGGCATAGGCGCAGGCCGACAGGCTGGAGCCGTGCTCGGTGCGCGGCTCGTAATAGGTCCAATTCGCCTTCTTGATCGCGGGCGTGAAGCGGTCCTTGAACAGGTTCAGCATCATCACCACATCGGCCTGCTTGATGACCTGGGTGGGGACGGCAAGGCCCTGTCCGGCGCCGAGGTATTCATCGGGATGGATGCGCTGGGCCTTCAATTCCTCGACCGGCACATCCTTCAAGTTGAAATAGCCGTCGAACTGCTCGATCAGCCCGCTCTGAGGATCGGGCTCGGGCACATAGATGAGGCGCGAGGCCTCGGCGAACAGCGGCAGTTCCTTGGCGATATCGATCTTCTTGACCAGGGCTGCGAGTTCGTCGGGGTGGCGGTCGGCGAAATGCCCAACGACGGCGCAGGCGATCTCGAACGTCGCCTTGGCCACCATGTTGGTGAAGGCGTTGTTGTTGACGCGCTCGTGGTATTCGTCGGGCCCGATGACGTCGAGCACCTCATAGCGGTTCTTGTCCTTCTTGAAATAGGCGTAGGAATAGAAGAACCGCGCGCATTCGAGGATGACTTCGGCACCGCCTTCGCGCAGCACCGAATCATCGCCGGTGACCTTGAAGTATTCCCACATGGCGATGGCGACGTCGCCGGAGATGTGCACCTGCTTGTCGCGGAAATGGGTGCGCAGCTCGCGCTTGGTCAAAGGATCGCCGATGTTGAAATAGGTGCAGGCATCGTCGCCGGTTTCCTGGCTTTCCCAGGCATAGAAAGCGCCGCGGAAGCCCGCACCTTCCGTCAGCGCCTTGCGCCGCGCACCGGGGAGAGTCTTGATGCGGTAGCGCAAAAGCTCGGCCGCCTTCTTCGGGCTGGTGTGCAGGAAGAAGGGGAACATGAACATCTCGGTGTCCCAGAACACCGCGCCCTTGTAGACCTGCCCGGAAAGGGCGCGGGCGGGAATCGAATTGGCGCTGCCGTCGATGGGCGCCACGATCAGAAGCTGGAAAATCGAATAGCGCAGCGCGTGCTGGGATGGCGCGTCGCCCTCGATGATGACGTCGCAGTTCGCCCATTTGGCGGCCCAGGCGGCGTTATGCTCGGCGAGAAGGCCCTCATAGCCGATCTTCTTGGCATCACGCACCAGGCCGACCGCATCGTCGGCGGCGTCGCCGTTGCCGGTGATCACGGCGAAGACCTTGTCGAAGGTGTAGGTCTTGCCGGCTTCGGCGGCGAGGCTGATGGCGTGGAGCTTGCGCCCGTCGGTGGCGATGGCGCGTTCGGTCCCGAACGGGGCGCGGATCGATTCGGCGACCGCGATGGCGAGGCCCGTCTCGTGGGTCCGGCCGTGGGCGAGAATGGCGTCGCCCCGCAGTTCGAACGACAGGCCTTCGATATGCGGGCCGTTGAGGTCCCAGATGTTGCCGTCGATGCCGGTCTCGATGGTGATGTCGGTGGCCGTGTCGACGCTGACCGAATAGCGCACGACGCCGATTTCGGGGCGTACCGCGGAAAGAAATCGCGTCGACGCCACGGTGATGATCTTGCCGTTCAGCGCGAAACTGGTCTCGCGGCGAAAGGTGGCGTTGGCCAGCGACAGGGTCTGGCGATGTGCCATGACGTTCGACTGCAGCGCCGACAGGATTTCGCCGTCGACGATGATCCGGGTGAAGGCGCCGTTGGGGGCGTTGACCGGCTCGCGCCAGGCGTCGCCGACGCGATCGAACACGCCCGCCAGGGTGATGGCGACCAACTCGCTCGGGCCGTATTCGTCGAGGGTGCCGCGATAGCCCATATAGCCGTTGGCAATCTGATAGATATTGCCGTGGCGCATCACCGCTTCGCGATCGCGGGCGGGCTCGTTGGCTTCGACGATCCAGGGATTGGTCATGCCGCGTGCCTGTGCTTGTCGTTCACGAACAGCATGGCGAACCCGGCCAGCACCATGCAGGCGCCGGCGAGGACGAGGGCGTAGATCGCTTCACCGTGGAACACGGTGCGCACCAGAAGGCCCAGCACCGCGGCGGCGATGATCTGCGGGATCACCAGGAAGAGATTGAACATGCCCATGTAGACGCCCATTTTGCGGTGCGAGACGGCGCTCGACAGGATGGCGTAGGGCATGGTGAGCAGGCTGGCCCAGGCGATACCGATGCCGACCATCGAGATCAGCAGCATCATCGGATCGTGGATCACGACCATCGACATCAGGCCGAGACCGCCGATGATCAGGCAGACGACGTGGGTGGCGACGCGGCCGATCCAGCGCGCCAAAACCGGCAGCAGGAAGGCGACCACCGCGGCGATGCCGTTGTAGACCGCCATCAGGACGCCCGCCCAGTTGGCGCCTTCGTTGTAGACGACCGAGGTCGTATCGCTGGAATGGAAGTGGAAGGCAGTGATCGCCGGGGTGGTGTAGATGAACAGGGCGTAGAGCGCGAACCAGGTCAGCATGGTGACGAGGGCGAGCTGCTTCATCGTCGCCGGCATGTTCTTGAGGTCGGCGACGATCTCGACCATGCCCTTGATCTTGCCGGCCTTGGCGCGAGCGGCAGCGACGAGCTGCAACAGGCCGTAGAAGATCACGCTGCCGGTCAGGATGTAGAGGCCGGCGTACCAGTTCATCGCGAAGATCGCGTAGGAAAGGCCCGCGCCCGCCAGAACCAGGAGGACGCCCTGCCGGATGCAGCTCTTGCGGTTGAGGAGGGTCGCATCGGCTGTATCGTCCGTCTTGGCGACGGCAAAGGACTCAAGTTCTTCAGGCGAGTATTCCCGAACCGTGAAGATGGTCCACAACACGGCAGCCAGGAAGGCAAAGCCGCCGATATAGAAGGACCATTTGACTGACGGGGGAAGCACGCCGGCGGGCGCGGTATTGGCGATGTGCAGCCAATTGGTGAAAACCCAAGGACAGACTGAAGCGACAACCGAACTGACCCCGATGAAAAAGGTCTGCACCGCGAAGCCCTGGGTGCGTTGTTCGTCGGGCAGCATGTCGCCGATAAAGGCGCGGAACGGCTGCATGGTGGTGTTGATCGACGCGTCCATGATCCACAACATGCCGGCAGCGGCCCATAGCGCTGGCGAGTTGGGCATCGCGATCAGGGCCAGCGACGACAGGATGGCGCCGATCAGGAAATAGGGCTTGCGACGGCCGAACCGGCTCCAGGTCTTGTCGCTCAAATGGCCGATCAGCGGCTGGATGACGAGGCCGGCGACGGGGGCGGCGACCCACAGGATCGCGATGTCATCGAGCCGGGCCCCGAGGGTTCCGAAGATGCGGCTGATGTTGGCGGTCTGCAGGCCGAATCCGAACTGGATGCCGACATAGCCGAAGCTCATGTTCCACAATTGCCAAAAGTTCAGCCGGGGTTTTGTTGTCATTGCAATCTCGCGCCGGGTTGAGTGCGCACGGTGTTTTCGAACCAGTTGTCGAGCTTTTCCAGTGAGATTTCCGCAAGATCGCGGACCACGAGATCGGCGCCGTGGCGGCGCAGTTCGTCGCTGTTGCCGTCGCGCGCCACTCCGAGGGTCAGGCCGAAGCGGCCGCGGGCGCCGGCGGCGACGCCACTGACGGCGTCCTCCACCACGATGGCGCGGTGCCTTGCGACGCCAAGCTGATCGCAGGCGACGGCAAAAATATCGGGGGCGGGCTTGCCCTTGAGGCCGAGTTCGGCCGAGACGACGCCATCGATGCGGGCCTCGAACAGGTCGGCGATGCCGGCCTTGCCGAGCACCAGGGCGCCGTTCTTGGAAGAGGTGGCGACCGCGACCTTGACGCCCTGCCGCTTCAGCGCGGTGATCAGCACGATGGTCGAGCCGAACACCTGCACGCCGGTTTCCTTCAGCACCCGGTTGAAGGCGCGGTCCTTGCGATTGCCGAGGCCGCAGACGGTTTCGGCTTCGGGTGGATCGGCGGGATCGCCGAACGGCAGATCGATGTCGCGGGAGGCGAGAAACGTCTCGACCCCTTCATAGCGCGGCCGGCCGTCGACATGGGCAAGATAATCCTCGCGCCGGAACGGCTCGAACGGCGTGCCAGCGCTTTCCGCGCGATCCATCAGGAAGCCGTCGAACATGTCCTTCCAGGCCGCGGCATGCACGGCGGCGGTGTCGGTGATGACTCCGTCCATGTCGAAGATGGCGGCATCAAAGTGCACGGCTCGCCCCCTTCGTCGCGGCGGCCCGACGTGGTCTGTGGCAAATGATCTCTACGCGCCGCCGACACATGGCTCTACTCAAACGTTGGTGTACGGACGACGCGCGGTCGTCCGTTGGGGATGCGGGTCATGCCGCCAAGGGCCATTATCGCCGCGTTGGGTAAGCTGCCAATTGCAGCGCATACGTATACTTGCTTGGGGCTATGCGCGTTTCGGCCGCTCTCGCCGGTTCACGTCACGCACATCGGGGATGCTGTGGCCAAAAGGCAATACACAAATCGATGCGTGGGCACGTCGCGCACGTATACGTATACGGCAGGATTGGTCCTTTTAGCATGTGGCGAGATTATGCCGGCCGATCACACGAGGTCCGTGGACCGCCGTGTTTGATGCGAACGTCACCAGGGGGTAGCCCTCAATTAAACAGCCTTTCGCACAAAGCGTGCGGTCGCAAGCGCAAGCGGCGACGGATCGAGGCAAAAGAGTTTGGGAGGATTGACAACATGAGTAATAGTGAGTTTGGCCGCAAGGCCGCCATGCGGGGAAGCGTATCGTTGCTGGCGTTGGCGGCCTTCGCCTATGCCGCACCGGCGTACGCGCAGGCCGAAGGGTCGATGGAAACCATCGTCGTCACCGGCGTCCGGGCTTCGCTCGAAAGCGCCGTGTCGATCAAGCGTAACGCCGACACTGTCGTCGACTCGATCACCGCGACTGACATCGGCGTGTTCCCGGACAAGTCGGTGTCCGACGCCATTCAGCGCGTTCCTGGCGTGACCGTGTCGCATCTGCAGTCGGATGACGACACCACCCATCCGTCGGGCGAAGCGACCGGCGTGCTGGTCCGCGGCCTGACCTTCGTACGCACCAACTTCAACGGCCGCGACAGCTTCTCGGCCGACGGCCATCGCGGACTGAACGTCAACGACGTGTCGCCGGAAATGATCGGCGGCATCGACGTCTTCAAGAACCAGACTGCCGACATGCTCGAAGGCGGCATCGCCGGCATCGTGAACATCCGCACGCGCATGCCCTTCGACAACGACGACCACACCCTCGCGGGTTCGGTCAAAATGAACTACAACGACCGCGCCGACGACGTGACCTATGACTATTCGGGCGTGGGCGGAAAGAATTTCGACACCAGCATCGGCCGCATCGGCTTCCTGCTCGGTTACGCCAATTCGCACGTCGTAACGCAAACCAATTCGGTCATTGGGCTGCGCAATGGCACATTCTGCTCGGCTGGCGCGGCAAACCCGGATGGTACCGCGATCGTCAACTCCGGATCGATCCCCTGTACCGCGAATCCCTATGGCGGTTCGAGCTGGGCCTACATTCCGGATGAAGTGAACTACAGCCGCGTCAACTACAACCGCAAGCGCGAAGGCAAGTCGGCCGAGCTGCAGTGGGAGAGCCCGAACAAGGATCTGCGCTGGAACTTCCAGTACAACGAATCCAACTATCGCAATGCCTGGCTCGAACACAGCTCGAACATCAACCTGTTCGGCTTGTGGGGCCATCCGGGCTTCGATCCGCTGAACACGATGCCGGTTCAGCCGGCGTTCGGCACGTCGCCGTTCACCTTCAATTCTAATGGCACGTTGCGGTCGGGCACGCTCGCGAATGGGATTGGCTCGTTCTACATGAACGACAACCTGGCGGACACTACATCGCGGGCGTCGGTCGTTCCGGGCCTTCCCTATGTCAATTTCTGCGGCACCGGCACGCATTGCGCCAATCCGAACACCCAGGGCGTAACGCTCGAAAACCAGTCGCGCATCTTCGACCATTCGGAAGGTACGCGTGACCTCTCCACGAACCTTCAATGGGACGTGACCCCGAAGCTGCACGCCACCTTCGATGGTCAGTACGTCAGCGCCAAGACCGGCAACAATGACATGCTGGTCGCCAACGACATCCTGGTCGACGCCAAGTATACGCGCGACGGCAACGGTGCCCCGACGATCGCGCTGACGCCCGGCGACAACTCCAATTACGCGCCCGGCTTCCTAACCAATCCGCAGAACTACTACAGCGCGTTCATTCAGGATCACAAGGAAAAGAACAACGCCCAGGAAATCGCGCTCAAGGGCGATGTCCAGTGGGATGTCGACAACGGCTGGCTCAGCTACATCAAGGCCGGCGTGCGCTATGCCAACCGCAAGCAGGTGGTGCGCTATTCTGCCTATAACTGGCAGCCGGTCGCCAACACCTGGCTGTGCAATGGTCCCGGATTCAGCATCAACGCCACCGCGCCGGCCTCGTATTCTGGCGCCTGCGGCACCAGCCAATTCACCGGCTATGGCAGCAACATCTGGTACACCCAGAGCCTCGGCAACGACTTTTTCGACGGCAAGGTCTTCAATCCCGGCGCAACGGTCTGGCTGAAGAACTCCGTCTTGTCCGATCCCAACGCCGTCGCCATGGCGTTGGGTCACAAGGAGACCGGCAGCCCCGGTTCGTGGGACCCGATCTGCGCGCGCGCTGGCACCACCGACTGCTTCCTGCCGTCGGAAGTTCTGGACGTGACGGAAAAAACCACGGCCGGCTACCTGATGGTTGCGTTCGGCGGCGACAGCCTCGCAGTGGCGGGCTTCCCGGTGTCGGGCAACATCGGCGCCCGCTATGTCAAGACCGAACTGACCTCGACGGGCGGCATCTCGTACCCGACCGCCGACTGGTACAACAACCAGTTCGTGGGCAACAACCCGGCCAACGCGCCGCTGACGCCTTGCAGCACCCCGGTTACCGGCAACAACGTCACCAACATCTCGTGCTGGCTGACGTCGAACCTCGCCGCCTTCTCGAACGGCGGTTCGGGCCTCAACTCCTACGGCAAGACCAGCTACAACCTCCTGCCGAGCTTCAACCTGCGCGTCGACCTTTCCGACAACACGCTCCTGCGTTTTGCCGTGTCGGAAGCTATGTCGCGTCCGGACTTCGGCTACCTGCGCAACTACGTCGGCATTTCGGCCCCGGCGGTCGACACCTCCAGTACGTCGGCCTACGTGACCTACAATTCGCCGACCGCCGCGCACACGCCGGCGAACGTGACCGGTTACAACTTCGTGTTCATCGCCAACGCGGGCAATCCGGCACTGAAGCCGATGACCTCGTGGCAGTATGACGCGACGTTCGAGCATTATTTCAGCGCGTCGAGCTCGTTCACGGCTGACCTGTTCCTGAAGGAGCTCAACAACTCGATCGCCTACGGCGATGTCGCCCGGTCGATCACCAACAACGGCGCGACCGAGAACATTCTCGTCCGCGGTCCGGTCAATTCGCCGAACGGCGGCGAGCTGTGGGGCTTCGAAGTGGCGTATCAGGCCTTCTTCGACTTCTTGCCGAGTCCGTTTGATGGCTTGGGCACCCAGCTGAACTACATCCACACCCACCAGGCTGGCATTCACAATTCCAACCTGTCGGTTCAGCCGGGCTACCTCGCCGGTTCGACCATCGCCTTTGGTGGCGGCCTGCAGATCGACAATGCGATCATCGACTCGCATCGTTTGGCTGGTATCAGCGACGACTCCTACAACATCGTCGCCTTGTACGAGAAGGGACCGATCGGCGTCCGCTTCGCCTACAACTACCGTTCGCAGTTCCTGACCGACAACCTCGACTGCTGCACCGGCACGCCGATGTATCAGAAGGGCGCCGGCTTCCTCGATGGGTCGATCCGCTATTCGGTCGACGATCATTGGGAAGTGTCGCTCGACGGCTCGAACCTGCTCGACACCACGACGGTGTTCCAGCAGCAGGTCGCCGGCGACACCTCGCTGTCGCCCAAGGCGAAGCCGGTCATCCTCGACACCGGCTGGTCGAAGAGCGGCCGTCTGCTGCAGTTCGCTGTCCGCGTGAAGTATTGATCTCATCAGGCGGGGCACCCCTCAACGGGTGCCCCGTTCCGCTGGGCTTACCTTTCCCGATTTGCTTCTCGGGGCTCGCATTTTGTGCGGGCCCCCTTTCTCGTATTCGGGGAGCAATTCCCGGTTGTGTAGCAAGCAAGCTGCTTTTGTCACCGGTCTGTGTCATGGTGCGAGACGCATAAGCGACGGAACAGGGGCCGATGGGAGGAAAGCGCGATACTGAATCCGGAC
>NZ_JBWZET010000024.1:0-9290 GCF_056722145.1 Rhizomicrobium sp.
TTCTTCATCGAGCGCTACAGCCATGTGATGCATCTGGTGTCGAATGTGGAAGGCACCATCCGCGACGATCTCGATGCGATCGATGCACTGGCGGCAGGCTTGCCGGCCGGCACCCTGACCGGTGCGCCGAAGATCCGGGCGATGGAAATCATCGACGAATTCGAAAAGGAAAAGCGCGGCGCCGCTTATGCCGGTGCGGTCGGCTATTTCGCCTGTGACGGCTCGATGGACACCTGCATCATGCTGCGCACCGCCCTCGTCAAGGACGGTACCATGTATGTGCAAGCCGGCGGCGGCATCGTCGCCGACAGCGTGCCGGAAAGCGAATTCCAGGAAACCGTCAACAAGGCGAAGGCCCTGATGACGGCGGCCGACGAAGCCGTCCGCTTCGCCAACGCCGCCAAACGGGGGCAGTAGCCGCTATTTCCTCGCCACCCCCGCACGCATCTCCCGTTCGGTTTTCAACCGGATCGCGGTGGAGACTGGCACCAAGCGATAGCCGTTCAGGTTCGCGCACCAGCGGGTGACGAGATCGAGGGTTATCGTATGGGGATGGCCAATGGCGATGGCGACGCCTTGGCTTTGCGCCGTCCGCTCCAGCACGGCAAGCTGATGTTCCACGGCCGACGGCGACTGGTCATCGTCGAGAAACACGTCGCGGTCCGAACTCGCCAGCCCGAAGGCGCGCGCCACCGGCACGATTTGCGTCAGCGGCGTGGTGCGGGAATCGAGGAAGAACACGCCGCGACCGTACAGCGCCTCGACGACCGGGATCAGCGCCTGCCGGTCGGCGGTGAACAGGCTGCCCTCGTGATTGTTGATGCCGGTATAGCCCGGCACGCGCGACAACGCCCACTCCAGGCGGCGCACATTCTCCGCGGCCGGAAGATCGCGCCGCAACGCCAGCCGCAGCGACGGATCGTTCCGGCGCGGCGATTCCATCGGCACATGCACCAGGATTTCATGGCCGGCGCGACGCGCCTCCTCGGCCAGACGCGGGGTGTCGGCGGGGTCCGGCAGGAACGATAGCGACACGCCTTGGGGCAGCGCGATGGCGCGGCGGTTCTCCACCATGTCGCCGCCCATGTCGTCGATCAACAGAGCAATCGCAGGCAGTAGCGGCACGGCGCGGTTGTCAGGCGCAACCGCGCGATAGCGCACAGTCCGGCCGAGCGGATGAAGAACGACGTCCTGCCAGCCGGCGCTCGCCTGCGCTTCCGACACCGGTGCGGGCGTGATGACATTGGCCAAATCGGGCAATCCGGACAGCGCGCTCGGTCCGCCGATCCCGATCGCGAGCACGAACACGATCCAGAACACGACCTCGAGTCCGCGCCGCGCCGTCGCATTCAAGCGCGCGCCGGATTGTTTCGAGCGATTCGCATCCCGCCGGGGCATGGACCAGTACGGCCCAGCCCTGCGGTGAAGTCAATCCCTGTGAAAACAGGGACTTAGTTGTTCAACGCAGGGTAAGGATCGGCCTTTCCGGCGAGAATGTCGGAGACCTTTTTCTCCGGATAGCCGACGCCAAGATCGAGACTCTGGTGCCAGGCGTCAATGATCATATCGCGCAGCTCGGCGGCGCCACGCGCCAATTCCTTGGTGACGAAGGCGTTCATTTCCGGAGTATGCGTGGTCAAGCCGACCTTCTTTTCCAGGCGATAAAGCGGCGCCACTTCGGCTTGCGAGGCGACGAGGTAATCGGCGGTGCGGTCCCAGATCTGGCACTTGCAATCGCGATAGGCCGGTATTGCCTTGGTGATGTCCTGTTCGGTGATATTGCCGTGGACATAGGTGCTTTCGAACGGCGAATGGATTTTCGCGTCGGTGAAACCTTCCGGGTTCGGATAATTGCCCCAGCCGTTGTAGTGCACCGACGCGTGCATCGGCATCGAGCCGTCGCCGACGAAATGCGACCAGGTGCCGAGATCATGCAGGATGATCACCTCGCGCATCTTGCGTTCCTTGGTGTACCAGGCGCGCTCGGCGGACGTTTTGCCGTGCTTCTCGCCCCAGGCGTCGACGCGCCAATAGGCAAAATCCTTCGCCAGCCGCTGGAAGCCCTGTTCGATCGTATACGGAAGATAGCCCTGCTTGTATTGCGTCGTGCCGGCCTTGTTGAGCGCCTCGTCGTATTGCTCGCGGCTGACAGGGAGCGAGCGGATCGCAACGCCGGCAATGGTGAGGTCGTCGCCGAGATCGACGAAATGGGCCGGGCTGTTCTCGTCGTCGAACGAATGGCCGGCGCCGCGCACGCGGTCGGCTTCGGGTCCGAGATAGCCCGCTTCCGCCGCCGCCGCAGGCGTACGCACGAACGCCGGTAATTCGGCCGGCAGCGATCGCACCGCGACGGTGGAGATCATCCGATGGCCGTCCGCTCCCCAACCCCACGCCGCCGAACTCACGACCATGGCCGCAACTGACAGCATCAATACCTTGCGCATGACTCACCTCCGCTCAAGACGCACGCTTATGGCAGGCCGACGTGACGGCGAAAAGAACCGTGTTGTCCCGGGCGTTCGCTCATGCGGAAAAAGATGGAATGCAGCGCAACACGAGCAGCGCCGGAAACCGACACGCAAATCACGAGCCAGAGGGGTCTCCAGCCTTATCGCAAATCCTGTGGATTGTTCATGATCCGGCCAGAACTATGCGGCGACAGCCATAAAAAACCGGCCGGGAATCGCTTCCCGGCCGGTCCAACAGGTCAGATCAAAGATCGATCAGTAGGAGACCTTCAGGGTCACCATCAGGGTGCGCGGCGCGCCGACATAAAGGCCCGGCAGCGTGGTGCAGCCCGTCGTCTTCGACGCAACATACGGGGTGAAGCAGGTCTTCGACGAGTTGACGCTCGAGAAGTAGTGCTTGTCGAACAGGTTATCGACGTTGAATTTGAGCGCCGAATTCTCAAGGCCGAAGGTGTTGAGGTCGTAGCTCGCGTCCGCGTTGACCGTGTAGTAGTCCGGCACGCGATAGCCGTTGTCGTCGGTCGCAAAGCGGCGGCCGACATACTTGGCACCGATACCGAAGTAGAAGTCGCTGATCTTGTAGGTGGCGCGACCCGACAGCGTCCAATCCGGCGTTTCGACGAATTCCTTGCCGGCCGTGTGGGCGTAATAGTAGTTGCCGTAAGAAGTCGCCTGCCCGGCCGTGGCCGTACCAGCAACACCATCATAGAAGGTGGACGTGCTGCTGATGATGCCAAGAGCCAGATCCCTCACCACGCGCGAGTGTTCGTACGACACCGAGCTGTAGAGGTTCAGGTTTTCGATCGGGTTCCAGTCGGCTTCCACGTCGACGCCGGCAAGGTTCACCGTGCCGATGTTGTGGTCGACGCTGATGCCCTGATCCGGGTCATAGCTCGAAACGATGCGGTTCTTGAACTGCATGTTCCAGCCGGTGACCGACGCATGGACCGTTTCGCCCGTGTAGCGGTAGCCGAGAGTATATTCAGCCGCCGTTTCCGGCATCACGGTCGAGTCATAGGTCGAGTAGTGGACCTGCTTCAACGAGTCGGTATACGAGCCGCCGTTGTACAGGTTGTCGGTCTTCGGCGCCGACAGGGTTTCCGCGAAGCTGGCGAAGAACTGATGCGCCGGGCCGAACGGGCTGTAGCTGACGCCGAGGTTGGGCAGGAAGCGGTTGTAGGTGACGTTGCGGTTGCCCGGCAGCGTGAAGCCGGCGCCCGAGACGTTGGCGAAGCTGTACGTGCCGTCGACGGCGGCCGTGGTCGAGACCGGCTCCGTCGTGCAGTACTGGTAGTTGGCGCCCGGTGTGGTCTGGCCGAAGCTGCCCGTCATCTGCAGGTAGCAGTACTGGTGCATGCCGCGATGCAGGTACGGCAGGCGGCCGCCGGCGGTGACGCGCAGAGAGTCGTCGAGCCAGGTGCCTTCATAGTCGAACGACAGCTGATTCAGCACGGCGTACGACTTGCGATCGCGGCCGCGCATGTCCGCGCCATCGGCGGTCACGACCGCATGGTCGCGGTCGATCTTGCCGGCGAACGGATCGTACGGTCCCGTGTTGACGTCGAAGCGCGCGTACTGGGCAGTCTGACGATGCAGGCCGTAGTCCAGCGTATAAGCGAGCTGGAAGACGTTGTTGTCGTCGAGACGATAGATCAGCGAAGCGTTGATATCCCAACGGCGCGTGTTGGTCGTGTTGGGCGTATACAGCATGATCGTATCGAGCAGATCGCCGTCGCCGTTGAGATCGCAACCGACATTCGCGACGCAACCGAACGCCTTCGTGGCCGTCGCCGTCTTGTAAGCGTTGGCGTTGTAGGTGGCCGAGTTATACGTGCTGCCCACCAGTCGCATGTCGTTTTCACGAATGACCGACACGCCACCGCCGTTTGCCAGGGTGTACTGGAAGCTCGGGTCGACCGTGAGCGTCAGGTCATTGGTGAGATGGAACAGCGAGAAGACGCGGAAGTTGCCCGTCTCGGACGGGTTGATGCGCAGCTTGTACCAGTTGGTGCAGGTCCCTGTCGTCGAAGAGGTGCTGCCGCCGGCGCTCTGGCCGCTGGCCTGGGTCTGGGCGGTACCCGCGACCGGAACGAGCGGGCTGGCGCCGGTGCCGGTGTAGCGGCAGGCGTTGGCTTCGTCGAAGCCCCAGCCGTAACCCTGCAGCGGGTTGCCGGCAGAGGTGCCGTCCGTCGCCTTGGTCGGGTCAACTGGCGAAACATACGAGTCGCCGGATTTGATGATGTTCGGCTGGCTGATCGCGTAGACTGCCGTGTTCAGGCTGGGATCGGTCGGGTAGAAGGTCTGGTTGTTGTACTGGTTGTTGCGGTTCGAGTTGTAATGGCCGTAGGCCTTGATAAAGCCCAACGAGCCGAGATCCTGCTCGACACCGAAGTTCCCCTGAATGCGGCGCTCACGGCCCGGGCCGCGGAACTTGTCGTAATCCTGATAGGAGAAGCTGGCGAACGCCTTGGTGCCCCACGGACCGAATTCACCGGAGTCGACGCGGACGAGATAGCGCTGATCGGCGAAGCTGGCGAAGGAAACGCTGGTCGACGCGCCGAACGTATCGCGCGCCGGGGTCGTCAGGACGTTGATCGTGCCACCGACGGCCGAAGCGGTCGGGCTGTCGACGTCGGTCGTGCCCTGGTTCACCGAAACCTTGCCGATCAATTCCGGATCGAGCATCTGGTTGGTGTAGATGGCATAGTTGCCGGTATCGTTGAGCGGCATGCCATCGAGCGTCAGCGAAATATGAGCGCCGTCCATGCCATGCATGCGCAGGTCACCGCCGCTGGCGCCGTACGGATCGCTGTTGGTGAAGTTCACGCCGGGCAGATAGTTCAGATCCTGGAAGAAGGTCTGACCCGAGGTCTGCGTCTGGATGAACTCCGCAGTGATCGCCGAGCGCTGCTTCAAAACCGGCTCCGCCGCCATCAGGCCGGTGAAGCTCGACTTCAGCTTGGTGCCGGTGACGGTGACGATTTCGAGTTCCTGAGTACCGGTCGATTGCGCGATGGCGGGGGTCACAACCAGCGCCATCAACGCGGCCGGACACACGCCCGCGAATAGTATTTTCGAAAATCTCATTATCTTCCCCTCATTTTGTCGTCGGTTACGCACCGCGCTCGAGCGATGCACTCTGCGTCGCCGCATATTTGGGACAGCAATGACGTGCGTTGTGGCCGTGCTGCGAAAGTTCGATGACAGCATCGCAATCTTTCTCAACACTCGCGTTAAAACGCACCATTGCGCCCCCATTTTCCGGCCTCACCCCGAGACCGAATTTCGCAACTGCAGCAAGCTGCTACGGCTGCAGGCTGCCTATAGGGGATGTATCACGCTGGTTTGATGACAGAGGAGTCGTTTCGCGGCCACACCACAGAAAAAACGTAGCTGCGAGGCCGATGTCGCACATCAATAGAATTGATACTAAGATACGTGTACGGGTGTCATAATCATTAAATTACGCGCAACAAAGCCTTGCCGCACGATCTTGAAAGCGCGTCATGTTGCAATGCAGCATTGCTCAGAGCTTGCGCAGAAACTCGCGCATCAGTTGTTCGAGATTGAGCCCTGCCCGCTCTCCGGTGGACAGCGTTTCTTCGTGTGACTGTGGCGCTGGCGCAAGGCCCGTTCCGTAATTGGTGACGATCGAAATCCCCGCCACCTTGATCCCGCAGTGGCGCGCCACGAGGCACTCTGGAACCGTCGACATGCCGACCAGATCGGCTCCCATTCTGGAGAACATGCGTATTTCCGCAGCGGTTTCGAAGTTCGGCCCGAGCACAAAGAGATAAGTGCCCTTCTTCAACTCGACGCCGGAGTTCATTGCTGCCTGCTCCAGCTGTTGGCGAAGGCTACGATCGTAAGGATCGCTCATGTCCGGAAAGCGCGGACCGAAGCCGTCATCATTGGGCCCGATCAAGGGATTGAACTGGGCGAAGTTGATATGGTCCTCGATCAGCACCACCGAGCCCGGTCCGAGATCGAGCCGCAGACCGCCCGCTGCGTTGGTGAGAATCAGCGTCTCGACTCCCAGCCGTTTCAGGATTCGGATCGGCGTCGCCATCGCCGCGCCGCCATGGCCTTCATAGGCGTGGATACGCCCCTGCATGACGGCTATGCGTTTGCCCTCGATCTCGCCGGCGATCAGGTTGCCCGAATGGCCGACGACCGTGGAGCGCGAGAATCCAGGAATGTCCCCGTACGGAACGCTTGTGGCGCCGGCAACGGCACTGGCGAATCGTCCGAGCCCGCTGCCGAGCACGATGACGGTTTTGGGAAACTCGGGGATGCGGGCCTGAATGGCCGCAACGCCGCTGGCGATGGTCGCAGAGGTGTCCTGTGTCATGGCCCTAGGGGTAGCAGCGTCGCGCGCGCATGGACAAGAGTGACGTTTGTTGGAACAATATTGATGCACCGCTTTCGCCTCGCGCTCCTCTTTCGCGAGGCAGGCGAATCCCCGGATAGGACCTGATGCGCGCGATCATTGCAGTTCTCGATTCCTTCGGCATCGGCTCAACACCCGATGCCGACCGCTTCGGCGATGCCGGCTCCAACACCTTCGGCCGGATCTGGGAGGGCTGCGCCAACGCCCCCCGCGGCATGCTGCAGGTGCCGCACCTGATGGCCCTCGGTCTCGGCCGGGCGGCGCATCTGGCTGACCCCGCCCTGCCCGCGTTCGACGGCTTGCCGGCGGTGGGCCTCTACGGCGCGGCGCGCGAGCTGTCGAAAGGCAAGGACACGCCGAGCGGCCATTGGGAGATGATGGGCCTGCCGGTGGAAGAAGATTGGGGCTATTTCCCCAGGACGGTGCCGACCTTCCCGGCCGAACTGACAGAAGTGGTGATCCGCGAAGGCAACCTGCCCGGGGTTCTCGGCGACTGCCACGCCTCCGGCACCGACATCATTGAGCAACTCGGCGCCGAGCACATCAAGACCGGCAAGCCGATCTGCTACACCTCCGCCGACTCCGTCTATCAGATCGCCGCACATGAAACCCATTTCGGGCTCGATCGTCTCTACGAGCTGTGCCACATCGTGCGCAAGCTGGTGGACCCGTATCGCATTGGCCGGGTGATCGCGCGCCCGTTTGTCGGCGAACGCCCCGGCGAATTCCAGCGCACCGGCAACCGCCACGACTACGCGACGCCGCCGTACCGCCCGACCGTGCTTGATGTTGCCAAAGCCGCCGGGCGCAGCGTCATCGGCATCGGCAAAATTCCCGACATTTTCGCGCGGTCCGGCATCACCGAAGAGATCGTCGCGCATGCCAACGAGGCGGTGTACGACGCCACCATCGCGCAAGCCAACACCGCGCCGGATGGGTCGATCATTTTTGCCAATTTCGTCGACTTCGACACGCTGTTCGGCCATCGCCGCAATCTGCTCGGCTACGCCGGCGCGCTGGAAGCGTTCGACAAGCGCATCCCGGAGTTGAACGCGGCGCTGAAGCCGGGCGACCTCGTAGTGTTCACCGCCGACCACGGCTGCGATCCGACCTGGCAAGGCACCGATCACACCCGCGAACACATTCCGGTGCTCGCCTTCGGCCCCGGCATCGGCGCCGGTCCGATCGGCGTGCGCACCAGCTTTGCCGATATCGGCCAATCCGTCGCCCATCATCTCGGCCTTCCGGCCATGCCTGTAGGGACCAGCTTCCTGTGACACCGATCCTTTCTGACGACGTCGCCACCGACCTGCAACACTGCGAAAGCCCCGAGGCCGCCTACGAGCGGCTGATTGCGCTTTACAACGAGGCCACCGGCGAGATCGAGCGCGCCTTTGCCGATTTCGCCAACGGCGATGCGCAGCACGGGCCCGATCCGGTCTATCCCTATTTGTGCGTCGACGTCAGTTATGACGACAGCCTCGTCTCCAACACGCTGGCCTTCGGCAAGGTGACGAGTCCGGGCCGCTACGGCACCACCATCACCCAGCCCAAGCTGTTTCATAACTATCTCATCGAACAGCTGACGCTGCTGACCCAGTACTACAACACCAACATCTATGTCGGACGCTCCAAGACGCCGATTCCGCTGACATTCGCAGTGGAACGCGCCTCCGCCATCGACGCCAAGAAGCGGCGCAAGCTGATCGAGTATTTCGCCCTGCCGCGGCTCGACGAAGCCCACGACCAGATCGCCGACGGCGGCGAATGGCCGGGTCCGGGCCCCGCTCCGCTGTCGCTGTTCTCGGCAAGCCGCGTGGATTTTTCGCTCCACCGCCTACGCCACTACAGCGGCACCGACCCGCGCTACTTCCAGAACTTCGTGCTGTTCACCAATTACCAGCGCTACATCGACGAGTTCGCCGTCTATTGCCAGAACGAGGTCGCCGCCGGCCGCGCCCGCGCCTTCGTCGAACCCGGCAATCGCATCACCGAGACCGGCATGGAACCATCGTGCCCGCCGCTCCTGAAGCAGCCGCAGATGCCGACCTATCATCTGGTGCAGCCGAACAGCATGGGCATCACGCTAGTCAACATCGGCGTCGGCCCTTCCAACGCCAAGACCATCACCGACCATCTGGCAGTACTGCGCCCGCACGTTTGGCTGATGGTAGGCCATTGCGGCGGCTTGCGCGGCAACCAGCGGCTCGGCGACTACGTGCTGGCACATGCATACTTGCGCGACGATCATGTGCTCGACGATATGCTGTCGCGTGAAATCCCGGTGCCGCCGATCGCCGAAGTGCAGCTTGCCCTCACCAAGGCGGTCAGCGAAGTCACCGGCGCAACCGGCCAGGTGCTGAAAGAACGCCTGCGCACCGGTACCGTCGTCACCACCGACGACCGCAACTGGGAACTGCGCTTCACCGAAC
>NZ_JBWZET010000025.1:0-8081 GCF_056722145.1 Rhizomicrobium sp.
GACTGGCCAGTTCCGTTTTCTGCTGCTCGCGACGGCGGCAGCCATTCTTCCGTCTTATGCGATGGCGCAAGTGCCGGAAGACCAGAACGGCGGGATCGAGGAGATCACCGTGACGGCACAGAAGCGCGAGCAGAAGTCGCTCGACGTTCCTATCGCGCTGACCGCCTATAACCAGAAATTCCTCGACAGCATCGGCGTGCAGGAATTCGACAAGCTGTCGCTGTTCGTGCCCGGCTTCGTGGTCCAGAACCAGTCGCCCAACGATCCCGGCCTGGTGCTGCGCGGCCTGACGCTGGACTCGGGCGACGCCACCCTCGAGCCGCGCGTCTCGGTGTTCGAGGACGACGTCTCCATCTCCGCCACCCGCGGCACCTATATCGAGCTGTTCGACATCGAGCGCGTCGAAGTCGCGCGCGGGCCGCAGACCACCCTGTTCGGCCGCTCGGCGCTGATGGGCGGCGTCAACGTCATCCAGAACAAGGCCGACCTCTCCGGCTTCTATTACGGCGGCGACGTGGAAGCGGGCGACAAGAGCTACCTGATGGTGGACGGCGTCGTGAACCTGCCGCTGTCCGACACCTTCGCGGTGCGCGTTGCCGGCCGCTACAAGAAGCGCGACGGCTATGTCGCCAACCTCGGCTTCGGCGACGATTTCAACTCGATCGACACCGCCGCGGTCCGCCTCGCCGCCACCTGGAAACCGAACGAGGACTTCTCGGCCGATTTCCTGTTCAATTTCGAAGCCGATCACCCCAGCGGCACCTCGTTCAAGTCGGGCACCTTCGCGCCGATGGACGTCGGTTCCGGCACCATCATCGGCGATCTCGACCACAATTCCGGCGCCACGCTGTCGACCGTGCCGGGTTTCGAGAAGAACCAGGCGCTCGGCGTCAACCGCTACGTCTGGGACGGCAAGGCGATCCTCGGCTACAAGATTTCGCCGGCGCTCAAACTGACCTCGGTCACCGCCTATCGCCGCTATGATTCCGAAGAAGTGTTCGATCCGGATGGTTCGGCCCAGCCGATCCTGGTGGCGGCGGAAGATGCCCGCGGCGACCAGTTCAGCCAGGAACTGCGCGTCAACTACGACGACGGCGGCCGCATCAACGCCTTTGCCGGCGTCGACTATTTCTATGCCAACAACTCCGAGCGGGTGCCGCTGCAGTTCGACGAACGCATGGCGCTGACGCTGCTCGCCGGCCAGGACGCGCTGCTCCAGAACTATCCCTCGGCGCTGTTCTCGTCGTCGACCTTCATCAACGGCTATGCCCCGGCGATCGTCCAGGGCTTGGCGCAGGGGCTGTATTACAAGAATTTCGGCACCGTCTATAACATGCCGGGTGCGCTGGCGAGCGGCATCGCGTCCAACCTCAAGCCCAACCACTGGGAACAGGCGACCAATTTCGGCAAGACCAAGTCGTTCGACTTCTATGCCGACGTCACGGTGAAACCGATCACCAATGTCGAGATTGAAGGCGGCGTGCGCTTCACCCACGACGACAAGGTCAGCGCCTATGCCGGCACCAGCGCCGACCGTTCGGTGCTCGGCGGCCTGATCGGCGCGCTCGGCCTGCCCGGCCCCTATCGCGATGCCATTCTCGGCGGCTTGGCGACGCCCGGTGCCGGTTCGATCACCGCGATTCCAACTGCGGTGCTGCCGAACTTCGCGCTGTTCTATCAGCCGACCGCCAACAACGGCGACAAGATCGCCCAGGGCTTCAGCGACGACAGCCTGTCGTGGCGCTTCACTGCCCGCTATGCGCTCGAGGCCAACACCAGCCTCTACGCCACCTATGCCCGCGGCCGCCGTCCCAAGGTGCTCGACGCGCTGTCGCCGGCGACGCCTTATGGCGATCCGACCTTCACGCCGGTCGCGGCCGAAAGCGTCGATTCCTACGAAGTCGGCGCCAAGACGGCGCAGCTCGACGGCAAGCTCAGGGCCGATGTCGCCCTCTACACCTATCAGTACACGAACTTCCAGACCACGGTGATCGCCAACAACGTGCCGGTCACTACCAATGCCGGCAAGGCGAACGCCTGGGGCATCGAGACGACGCTCGACTGGTCGATGACCGACTGGGCCGATCTTTTCAGCACCTACGCCTACAATCGCGCCCGCTTCGGCGGCACCAGCATCTATCGCGGCAACAAATTCCGCCTCAACCCCGACCACAAGCTGAGCGCCGGCCTGGCGCTGCACGAGACCTTCCTCAACGGTGTCTTCACGCTGATGCCGACCTATACCTGGCAGTCGAAAATCTTCTTCGACGACGACAACGACATCGCGGCGCTCCAGACCTCGCACCTGTTGCCTGATCTCAAGCAGGACGAACTCCAGAAATCCTACGGCCTGTTCAATCTCCGCCTCTCGTATGAGCCGGAAGGCCAGCCGTGGTCGATCGCGGCGTTCGCCACCAATGTGCTCGATCAGAAGTACATCAAGGACGCCGGCAACACCGGCGACAACCTCGGCATCCCGACCTTCATTGCCGGCGAGCCGCGCCTGTTCGGCGTCGCGTTCTCGCTGAAGACGCACTGAGTCATTCACGACACGGCCCGCTGCCTGATCCGGTGGCGGGCCGGCCTCTTTCGGAAATCCCTTATTCGCAAGCCGCCGCCGCGCGCCTACATTCGGTGCGTCGAATGGCGGAGCGGACGATGGCGTTGATGGGCGGATTGATCGATACGCGCGTGGAGCAGGCCGCTCCCAAGTCCGCTTCCATCCGGGAGTGGGCGATCCGCAATGCCTGGGCGCTGGTGATCGGCTCCGGCGTGCTGTTCTGGGCGGCGATTGCTGGCCTTTTCCTGCTGGGCTGAAAACGAGCAGGTTCCCCAAGGGTAAAGTCCTGTAAACATCACGGAACGTGGCCGGGCCAAACCCGTTACCCCCTGCCATGAGCGTCGTCTGTCTACACTTGCCCACACCCAATCGGTTGACCCGTCTCTTCTTCGCCTATCCGGGCGCCGCGACGCTGTTCGTCGCGCTCGCGTTCTGGCTGGCGGTCGCGGCGATCGTCGTATTCGTCTTCTAACCCAGCCGCTCGATTTCGCGTGCCAGTGCGAGGTCTTTTTCTGTCACCCCGCCGGCGTCGTGCGTGGACAGCGTGATGTCGACGGTGGCGTAGACGTTGGACCATTCGGGATGGTGGCCGGCCCGCTCGGCCGCCAGCGCCACCCGGGTCATGAACCCGAACGCGGCGGAAAAATCGGCAAACACGAACCGCCGACAGATGGCGTCACGCCCGTCGACCTCGCGCCAGAACGGAAATTCGCTTAAAAAGGCGGCACGGGCGGCGGAATCGACTCGCGGCATTGTCGGTAACCTCTACGGGTTCGCAATCTTCCCACGCCGGAGGCAAACAGCAAGATGATACTCGACTGGACCCGCATCGAAGCGCCCTCCCTCGACGATATCGAGATGATCGCGCGCACCGCCTTTGCCGCCCTGCCGGCGCGCTTCCGCAGCCTCTGCGGCGAGGTGCCGTTCGTGGTGCAGGAATTCCCCGACGAGGAAGTCCTCGCCGACCTCGATCTCGATACCGAGTTCGACATTCTCGGCCTGTTCCAGGGCCCCGATCTGGCGGCGCGCGAATCCGGGCACAGCGAGCCGACGCTGATTTTCCTCTACCGCCGCCCCATTCTCGACTATTGGGCCGAGCATGAAATCACCCTCGGCGAAGTCGTTCGCCATGTGCTGATTCACGAGATCGGCCACCATTTCGGGCTCTCCGACGAAGATATGGAGAACATCGAGGGCGGCGCCGGGGCCCATTGAACCGTCTGGTTTACATACGTTCTCGTCAGCTCAACGGGTAACTGCGTTCGACCCGATAGAGGCTGCCGTCGCTGGTCAGCTTCGAGGAAAACAGCCCAAATGCCGACACCGGAAACGGCCCGCTGGCGTAAAGCGCGTGGTCAGTCAGGTAGTCCATCACCGCGCCGGGCGGAGCCGCCTTCAGCCGCGCCAGGGTGACGTGCGGGGTGAATTTGCGCGGCTCGGCGGGCAAGCCGATGCGCTGCAGGGCGCTTTCGATCTTGCGGTTGAGATGGAGAAGCGCCTCGTTCGCCGCCACGCCGGCCCACAGATCGCGCGGGTACTTGCTGCCGAAGCTGCCGACGCCTTTCAGTTCGAGCGTGAAACCCGGCGCCGTTATCGCCGCCAGCGCATCGTCGATAGCGATGGCTTCGGCTCCGTCCACTTCGCCGATGAAACGCAGCGTCAGGTGCAGTTGCTCGCGGGTCTGCCAGCGCGCGCCGGGCACGCCGGCCTGCAGCAGCATCAACGGCCGGGCGACCTCGTCGGGCAAGGATAGGGCGGTGAACAGGCGCATGGTCGTCTCGCTCATCTCGCGATCGGCAAGCGCTTGCGGAACGCCAGCACCACGGCCCCGTAGCCGAGCGCGCCGCCGACACCGGCCGTCACCAGCGAGACTAGATCGACAAGCCCGCGGCCGTGAAGATGCAGTCCCCACCCCGTGAGCCATACGCCGCCCCAGGCGCCCGCACCTGCCGCTACGGCCGCCAACAGAATCGGCGCCAGGGCGCGGCGGAACGACGGCTGGATCACGAGCAGGCCCTTCTTGCGGCCATACCACGCCAGCATGGCGACATTGACCCACGCCCCCAGCGCCGTGCCGAGCGCGATGCCGGCAATGCCCCAGCCGAGGCCGAACACCAGCGCGATCTTGATGGCGATGTTCGAGAGGATGGAACTCACCGTGCAGCGGGCCGGCGTCGCGGTGTCGTGACGGGCATAGAAAGTGGACGCCGTGATCCGCACCAGCACCATCGCCGGCAGGCCGACGCCGTAAGCCTTCAAGGCCACGCCCGCGGTGGACGCCGCCTCTCGGTTGAAGGCGCCGTGGGCGAAGATCGCCCCCATGATGGTATCGGGAATGGCGAGGAACACCGCCACGAACGGCAGCGCCAGCAGCAGCGCCAAGGCTCCGGCGCGGTTCTGCGCGGCGTCCGACCCGGCGACATCGCCCTTGGCGATCCGGTTCGACATGTCGGGGAGCAGCACGGTGCCGAGCGCGATGCCGAGCACGCCCAGCGGCAGCTGGTTGATGCGGTCGCCATAATAGAGGGCCGTCGCACTGCCCTTGCCGATCCAGAAAGCGAGATAGGTATCGACGAACGGCGACAGCGTGATGCTGGCGGTCCCGACCGTCACCGCGCCGACCGCGAGGAAGAATTCCTTCATCTCGGGCGTCCAGCGCGGCCGGCGCAGTTTCAGCCGCATGCCGTCGCGCGCCGCCGCCCAGATGATGAACACCCATTGCAGCACGCCGCCCGCCAGCACACCCCAGGCCGCGGCATAGGCGGCATTGGGAAACCACGGCGACAGCAAAAGCGCCCCGATCATGGTGAGGTTGAGGAAATTCGACCACGCCGCTCCGGCCCAGAAGCGATCGGCGGCGTTCAGCATGGCGGTGAGCTGCACCGCCACCACCGTCATCAAAAGATAGGGAAAGGTGATGCGCGACAGATTGGTCGCAATCGCCAGTACCTGCGGATCGCTGGCATACTCGTCGGCCGAGAGGAAACGGACGATCGCGGGCATGCCGATCATTGCCAGGATCAGCAGCACAACCTGGGTCACGATCTGCCAGGAATAGACCTGATCGGCGAAGCGCGCCGCCGTCGCGGTCTCGCCCTTGGCCCTGAGCGCGGCGTAGCGCGGCAGGAACGCCGGATTGAGCGTGCCCTCGCCGAACACGGCGCGGAAATAGTTGGGGAACTTGAAAGCGATGCCGACGAAGGCGTCCGACAGCGCGCCGTGGCCCAGCACCGCCGCCATCAAGATGTCGCGGATGAAGCCGGTAATGCGAGACAGCAGCGTAAAGCCGCCGACGGAGAGAAGTCGCTTGAACATGAAATTTTCGGTAAGCCACGGAGTCGAGAGGGTGTTTCTTTACCGCGCCGCGCTATTTCCGTCGATCCGACGTAGCGCTGCAGCCGCCGAATTTGGCCCCAAAGGCTTGAACCAACCCCCTCTCGACACGATATAATCGACATGACGCGGCCTGGCGACGGCCGGAAGGAAGGAAAACCTATGGCTGACTTCGAATCCAACCGTGGTGTCTTCAGCACCCGCACCGACGTAACCGGCGCGATCGACGGTGGACTGCGCAAATACATGCTGCGCGTCTACAACTACATGTTCCTGGCGCTGGCGGTGACCGGGCTGACCGCCTATTGGGTGTTCGGCATGGCAGCGGTGACCGATCCCGCTTCGGGACACATCATCGGCTTGACCTCGCTCGGCATGACGCTGTTCGGCTCGCCGCTCAAGTGGGTGGTGATCTTCGCCCCGCTCGGCATGGTGCTGTTCATCAACATGCGCCTCAACCGGATGAGCCTTGGCGGGGCGCAAGCCGCGTTCTGGATTTTCTCCGGACTGATCGGCCTGTCGATGGCGTCGATCTTCATGCTCTACACCGCCATGAGCATCGCCCAGGTGTTCTTCGTCACCGCGGCGGCGTTCGGCGGCCTCAGCCTCTACGGCTACACCACGCAGCGCAGCCTGTCGGGCATCGGCTCGTTCCTGATCATGGGCGTGTGGGGCATCCTGATCGCCTCGGTGGTCAATATTTTCCTGCACAACAGCATGATGCAGTGGATCATTTCGGTCGCCGGCGTCGGCATCTTCGCCGGTCTCACCGCCTACGACACCCAGCGCATCAAGGAGATTTACTATGCCGGCGACAGCGATGTGATCGCGGGCAAGAAGGCGATTCTCGGCGCGCTGGCGCTCTATCTCGACTTCATCAACATGTTCCAATTCCTGCTGTCGCTGATGGGCAACCGCCGCTGATCGACTTCAGGTTGCGATGTCGAGGGCCCCGGATTCGATGTCCGGGGCCTTTTCGTTTGCACTGAATACGAATGCAGGCGGAGGCCGTACATCTTGCCGCAGGCCCGCGGCTCATGCCCGTGCGGGCGGCGGACACACGCTGAAAAACCCGCGAAAACAAAGCGCTGCAAACGTTGCTGTCCAAAAACGAGGATTTCTCGTGCCACAAAATGGTGCAAGGCGCCTTCAAATCGTCACGTTTGGATCACGCCCGCGCCTTCATGGACCGTGATAAGACCTGCATTCGGCTGGCTCGAGTGAGGCGTTGCTTTCGCGACTTTCAAGCCCCCCAGCCCCCCAGTTGCGGGGCGACCCATACTTTGGGCCAGCCGATCTCTCCCCTTTACTTGAACTTGGCCAGCGCGGCACCCGCCGCGCGCCATTCTTCGTGGCTGTGGGCCTGAGCAAAAAACATTCAGACGAAATCACGTTGTTCGTCTTTCCTCCCCCGCGATAACGAGTTCTTTCGCTGCACCGCCGGCAAAAAGCGGGGGAGGTGGATCGCGAAGCGAGACGGAGGGGGCGAGTTCCAGCGTCGGATCAATCCCCCTTCGCCTCGCAAAAGGCTCGGCACCTCCCCCGCTATTCAGACACCGAGCTCTGCGGCGCGTGCACCGCGGGGGAGGAAAGAATGATCGCTAAGCGCCCCCTGACCTCTACAGCCCCATCTTCCGCAACATCGCGCCCATCTGGCCGAAGGCGCCGCCGACCGCGCCGGTGAGAATCGAGATGCCGGTGCCGGTGGTAACCATGGCGGCGAGCGAATCGCCGAGCAGCACCGATACCGCCAGTCCCGGCACGACGCACAGGCCTCCGGCGATCGCCCCGCCCAGCGCTCCGGCGCCATAGCCGCGGCCGAGGATCAGCCCGTAGAGGTAGCCGGCCGTCGCCGACAGCATGGCGCGGCCGAATAGAAACAGGTGGATAACCACCCACGGCGACCAGTGGCCGGCGGCGGTCAGGACGAGCTGCAGCACGGTGCCAGCCAGGGCGGCACGCAGGACGAGGCGGGGGTCGAGGGTCAGTCGCGAAGCCATGTCCAATTCGTAACCTCGTCAGGGTTGCGAGGGAAACCTGTTTTCTCTAATGGACTTGGCCCTACTAGGCAGCCGTCCATGATCGCGATTGAGGGTCTCACCAAGCGCTTTGGGCCGCTCACGGCCGTGGCCGATCTCAGCTTGCAGGTCGCCAAAGGCGAAGTCCTGGGTTTCCTCGGCCCCAATGG
>NZ_JBWZET010000026.1:0-2724 GCF_056722145.1 Rhizomicrobium sp.
CGACCAACCCCGAGGCGACCCCGGTGATCAAGTCGATCTGCGCGGTCAAGGGCCGCAACTCGATCATCATCGCGCCGCATCCGCGCGCCAAGATCACCAACAAGATCATCTGCGACAAGATGCGCGAGGCGCTGGTCAAGCTCGGCGCCCCGGCCGACCTGGTGATCGCGATCGAAACGCCCTCGGTCGAGAAGACCAACGAGCTGATGCGGCAGTGCGACCGCGTGCTCGCCACGGGCGGCGGGCCGATGGTCCATGCCGCCTATTCGTCGGGCACTCCGGCGCTCGGCGTCGGCGTCGGCAACGCGGTGATCACTGTCGACGACAGCGCCGACCTCGACGAGGCGGCCGAGAAGAACCGCATCTCCAAGACGCTCGACCTCGCCGCGTCGTGCTCGTCGGACAACTCGGTGATCCTGTTCGATTCGATCTATGACACGATGCTCGAAAAGCTCCAGCACCAGGGCGGCTTCGTCGTCGAGGGCGAGAACAAGGCGAAGCTGCAGAACACCATCTGGGTCGACGGCCACCTCAACACCGGCATCGTCGCGCAGCCGGCAGACAAGATCGCCGGGATGGCCGGGATCGCGCTGCCCGAAGGCAAGACCTTCTTCATCGTTCCCGAAACCGGGTTCGGCCCCGACTTCCCGTTCTCGGGCGAGAAGCTGTCGGTGACGATGGCGCTGTATCGGGCCAGGGACATCGACGAGGCGATCGCGCTGACCAACGGCATCCAGGGCTACCAGGGCAGCGGCCATTCGTGCGGCATCTATTCGTACAACGACGAGAACGTCATGAAGCTGGCGATGGCGACCAAGACCAGCCGCGTGATGGTCAACCAGCCGCAGGCGCCGTCGAATTCGGGCAACGTGTGGAACGGCATGCGCCAGACCTTCAGCCTCGGCTGCGGGTCGTGGGGCGGCAATGCCACCAACAACAACATCACCTGGCGCGATCTGATCAACGAGACCTGGGTGTCGAAGAACCTGCCGCAGGTGAAGGAAATCCCGAACGACAACGACCTGTTCGGGGCGGACATCGTCGCGCTGATCGACGGCGCGGTACCGAAGACGGTGGCGGCGAGCGCCGCCATCGACACGGTGATCTGACACGGCGCGCCGGGCCCGTGGCGCGGGCCCGGCCAACGCGAGGGGGGCGGCGATCCCGGCGAGGACCGGGCGGGCCGCGGCATGAGGTGAGACGCAGAGCATGACCGAACAGTTCGGACTGACCGAGGACCAGCTTGCCATCCAGGACATGGCGCGCAAGTTCACCGCCGACCGCATCACGCCGTTCGCGGCGAAGTGGGACGAGGAGCACCATTACCCGGTCGACGTGTGGAAGGCCGCCGGCGAGCTCGGTTTCGGCGCGATCTATGTCTCGGAAGAGATGGGCGGGATCGGGCTCGGCCGGCTCGAAGCCGCGCTAATCATGGAGGCGATGAGCTATGGCTGCGCCGCCACCAGCGCCTATGTCTCGATCCACAACATGGCCGCGTGGATGATCGACACCTTCGGCGGCGATGATCTCAAGAAGCACTACCTGCCGCAGCTGGTGGGGATGGACAGGATCGCCTCGTACTGCCTGACCGAGCCGGGCTCGGGTTCGGACGCGGCGGCGCTGCGCACCACCGCCGCTCGCGATGGCGACCATTACGTGCTCAACGGCACCAAGCAGTTCATCTCGGGCGGGGGCTTCAACGACATCTACGTGGTGATGTGCCGCACCGGCGCCGAAGGCCCGAAGGGGATTTCGGCGGTGATCGTCGAGAAGGACATGCCCGGGCTTTCGTTCGGGCCGCCGGAGAAGAAGCTCGGCTGGAATGCCTCGCCGACCGCGCAGGTGATGTTCGACAACGTGCGCGTGCCGGTCTCCAACCGCATCGGCGCCGAGGGCGACGGCTTCAAGTTCGCGATGGCCGGGCTCGACGGCGGGCGCATCAACATCGGCGCGTGCTCGCTGGGCGGAGCGCAGCGTTGCCTTGATGAAGCAATCGCTTACGTCAAGGATCGCAAGCAGTTCGGCAAGTCGCTCGCCGAGTTCCAGAACACCCAGTTCACCCTCGCCGACATGGCGACCGACCTCGAGGCGGCGCGCGCGCTGCTCTACCTCGCGGCGGCGAAGGTGACGGCGGGGGCGCCCGACAAGTCGCGTTTCTCGGCGATGGCGAAGAAGCTGGCCTCCGACAACGGCAGCGAGATCGTCGACAAGGCGTTGCAGATGTTCGGTGGCTATGGCTACTTGCGCGACTACCCGATCGAGCGGTTCTGGCGTGACTTGCGCGTGCACCGCATCCTCGAAGGCACCAACGAGGTGATGCGGATGATCATCGGTCGGGATCTGCTCAAGTGACCGACGAACTGATTGTCCGCCGCGAAGGCATGGCGGGTTTCCTGACGCTCAACCGCCCCAAGGCGATCCATGCGCTGACCCAGGCCATGGATCACGCCATCACCGAGGCGTTGCTGGCGTGGCGCCACGATCCGGAGGTGAAGGTGGTGATCCTCGATCACGCCGAGGGGCGGGGCTTTTGCGCGGGCGGCGATGTTACGCTGCTGCGCGAATCCGCGCTGAATGACGGCGGCGTGGCCGGGCGCAGGTTCTTCTTCGAGGAATATCAGCTGAACCACATGATGTTCAGCTATGAAAAGCCCATCGTCGCCTTCATGGACGGCATCACCATGGGCGGCGGCGTGGGCATCAGCCAGCCGGCAAGGTTCCGGG
>NZ_JBWZET010000027.1:0-9223 GCF_056722145.1 Rhizomicrobium sp.
GCCGGTCAATTCGGAAACCTGGCTGCTGTGGTTCGGGCCGATGGTTCTGCTGGTGTTGGGCGGCGCCGTTGCGGTGGTCTATGTCCGCCATCACCGTGCCACCGCGCCGGTGCCGCTCAGCGAAGACGAAACCCGCCGCGTTGTCGCCCTGATCGGCGAGAAGGAAGACTGACGATGTTGTGGCTCGCCTTTGCCGCGCTCGGCCTCGTGATCCTCGCCATTCTGCTGGTGCCGCTGCTGCGGACCGGTGGCGAACTGCGGCGCCGCGCCGATTACGACATCGTGGTCTATCGCAGCCAGCTCGGGGAAATCGATCAGGAGGTCGAAGACGGTTTGCTGACACCCGAACAAGCCGATGCCGCCCGCGCCGAAGTGCACCGGCGCATGCTGGCCGCCGAGGATGCCGAGCTGCAGCGCCCGCACGGTTTCCTGCCCGGCGGCCGCACCACCCGCATCGGCGCGGCGATCGCGATCGCGCTGGTGATCCCGCTCGGGGCCGGAGCGATGTATGCCAAGCTCGGGTCGCCCGGATTGCCCGGCGAGCCGTATCTGTGGCGGGTCCACAACGATCCCACCTTCGCCGCGGCCGCCGGCGCCGACGCGCTGGTCCAAGCGGTGCAGGCCCATCCCAGCGCCGACGGCTATGCCGAGCTCGGGCGCACCTATTTCGCCGGCCACCAATATGAGCAGGCCGCCGACGCCTACCGCCATGCCTTCGCCATGGGCAGCAACGACGCGGTGTCCTATTCCGAGTTCGGCGAAGCCGTGGTGATGACCAGCAATGGCGCCGTGGTGCCCGAAGCGATGGCGGCCTTTTTCAAGGCGCTGTCGGCCGAGCCGCGCAGCGAACGGTCGCGCTTCTATCTTGGCCTTGCGGAAGCGCAGATCGGCAACTATCGCCAAGCGGTCGCCATCTGGCGCGATCTCGAAGCCGCGAGCCCGGCCGATGCGCCGTGGCTGGCGATGCTGCACGAGCATATCGCGGCCTTCGCCAAGGAAGGCGGCTTCGATCCCAATTCGGTAGCGCCGGCGCCGCCCGATCTCAAGGCGATGGCCAAGCATATGGGCGACATGACGGCGCCGCCCGCCGAAGCTTCGGCCCCGCAAGCGTCCGGGCCGGTGCGCGATCCGACCATTCTCGCCATGGTGCAGCGTCTTGCCGACAAGATGGCGGCCAATCCCACCGATGCGGCCGGCTGGCAGCGTCTGGCGCACGCGTATGTTGTGATCGGCGAGGCTAGCAAAGCGGTCGCCGCCGCCGAGCATGCCGCCGCCTTAAAGCCGGCTGACCGCGATGTGTTGCTCGGGCTGGCCGAAGCGCAGCAGGCGGCGGCGCCGGGCGATGAGGCTCCGGCGGCCGTGGTCGCGACCATGCGCAAGGTGCTGGCGGTCGATAACACCAATCCGCAAGGGCTTTATTTCGTCGGTCTGGCCGAGGCCAAGGCCGGCCATGGCGATAAGGCCAAGGCGATGTGGACAACGGCGCTCAAGAGCCTTCCCGCGAACGATCCCCTGGCGGTCGAGATTCATCATCGGCTGGCCGGGGTGACGATGAAATAGGCCGCCGGTCCGTATAAGGTCCGCCGGCGGAACGGTCCGGGAATCAGGAGTCTTCCCGTTATGATTTCTCTTCACGAGTTCGGTCATCCCAAGCGCTTCATGGATTTGACCGGCGCGCTGTTGCCGTGGATCGTGGGTGCCGCGGTGGTGATGATCGGTATCGGCTTGTACCTGGGGTTCAACACGCCGCCCGATTATCAGCAGGGCGATACCGTCCGCATCATGTTCATCCATGTGCCGGCGGCGTGGGTGGCGATGATGGCCTATGGCGTGATGGCGCTGGCCTCGATCTTCTCGCTCGTCAACCGTCATCCGCTCGCCGACATCGCGGCCCGCGCTGCGGCTCCGATCGGTGCGGTGTTCACCGCGCTCGGTCTCGTCACCGGCTCGCTGTGGGGGCGGCCGATGTGGGGCGCATGGTGGGTGTGGGACGGGCGGCTGACGTCATTTCTGCTGCTGCTGCTGCTCTATCTCGCCTACATCGCCCTTAACGACGCCATCGAGAACGAGACGCGGGCGGCGCGGGCCACCGCCATCTTCGCCATTGTCGGCGCGATCAACCTGCCGATCATCGAGTTTTCGGTGCAATGGTGGACGACCTTGCACCAGGGCGAGAGCATCCTGCGCGCCGGCGGCCCGGCGATCTCGCCGGTGTTCCTTTGGCCGCTGTTTTCAATGGCCGTCGGCTATACGCTGGCCTTCTACGCGCTGTGGCTGGTGCGGATGCGCACCGAAATCCTGGAGAAGCGGGCGCGCTCGGTGATCGGGGCGAGGGTGGCATGAGCGATTTCTGGAACGAGGGCGGCTACGCCTTTTATGTTTGGACCGCCTACGGCATCAGTGCGCTGGCGATTGCCGTGCTGATCGCCTGGACGCTGGCCGGATGGCACAAGGCGAAAGCGCGGCTGAAGGCATTCCGCGACGAGGAGGCTTCATGAACGTCCGCAAACGCCGGCGCATCGCGTTCGTCGCGTGCCTGTTGATCGGTGGGGCCGGCGCCGCCGCGCTCGCCATCGGGGCGCTCAAGGACAACGTGCTTTATTTCTACAGCCCGAGCGACATCCGCACCAAGCACATCGGTGCCGGCACCGCGTTCCGGGTCGGCGGCCTCGTGGTGCCGCACAGCATCCGCCACGATCAGGGCTTGGCGATGCATTTCGAAGTCACCGACGGCAAGAATGCCATCCCGGTCGATTACAAGGGCGATGTGCCGTCGCTGTTCCGCGAGGGGCAAGGCTGCGTCGCCATCGGGCGGCTCGACGACAAGGGCGTGTTCAAGGCCGATCAGATTCTCGCCAAGCACGATGAGAAATACATGCCGCCGGAAGTCGTCGATGCCCTGAAGCGCAGCGGTCGCTGGAAAGAAGGCGGCTGAAAGCGTTGAGCATCGCGCTGGCCATCAACGAGCTGTCGATCGTGCGCGGGGGGCGGACAGTGCTCACCGGGCTGTCGCTGGCGCTCGAATCCGGCGCGGTGCTGTCGCTCGAAGGCCCCAACGGATCGGGCAAGACCTCGCTGTTGCGCGCGATCGCCGGTCTGTTGGCGCCGGCCGCGGGGCGCATCACCATCCGAGCCGACGATGCCGATCTCGACGATCCGGAAGACCGCGGCACCGCCATCGGCTGGCTCGGTCATCTCGACGGCATCAAGGCGCAACTAACGGTGCGCGAACAGGCGCTGTTCTGGTCGCGGCTGTATCGCTCCCCGCATGACGTCGACGCGGCTCTCGCCCGCTTCGGACTGACGGCGCTGGCCGATATCCGCGGCGTGGCGCTGTCGGCCGGCCAAAAGCGGCGCCTCGCATTGGCGCGGCTGATGCTTACGGCGCGGCCGCTGTGGCTGCTCGATGAGCCGCTGGCGGCGCTCGATACGGCGGGCAAAGCGCTGGTGGCCGAGGCGGTCGCCGAACACGCGGGCGCGGGCGGCATCGTCGTCGCCGCCACCCACGAACCGCTTGGAATCGACGGCCGGCGCCTGGTGCTGGGGGCGCCATGAAACCGTTTTATGCGCTGCTCCATCGCGATCTGCGGCTGGCGGTGCGAACCGGCGGCGGCGCCTTGCTGGCGCTCGGATTTTTCGCCGCCGTGGTGACGTTGATCCCGCTCGGCATCGGCCCCGATTTGAAACTGCTCGCCCGCATCGCTGCCGGCGTGTTGTGGGTTTCGGCCTTGCTGGCGGCCCTCTTGGCGCTCGACCGGCTATTCCAGGCTGATTACGAAGACGGCAGTCTCGACCAGCTGGCGTTGTCGTCGCTGTCGCTGGAGGCCGTCGTGCTGGCGAAATCGCTGGCGCACTGGCTGGCGACCGGTCTGCCGATCAGCGTATTGGCGGCGCTGCTGGCGGTGCTCTACGGCCTGCCGCCCACGGCAACCGGCGCGCTCTGCCTGTCGCTGTTGATCGGCACGCCGGCGGTCAGCGCCATCGGTGCCATCGGGGCCGGACTGACGCTGTCGATCCGCCGCGGCGGCTTGATCCTGCCTCTGATCGTGCTGCCGTTGATGGCGCCCGGGGTGATTTTCGGCGCCGCCGTGGTCCTCGCCGTGCTCGACGGAATTGCCAGCGGCGCCTTGCTGCTGCTGGCGGCGTTTTCGCTCTTGACGGTTGTGCTGTCGCCCTTCGCCGCCGCCGCCGCGGTGCGCCTCAATCTGGCATCCTGACCGGGCGCTGGACATTGCCCTTGCAGAGATATCAAATCCCGTCGCGTGCAGCCGGGGGGATTTCATGCGCCGCATCCTGATCGCCATCGTTGGGCTACTGTTTGCCGGGCTTGCATCCGCCGAGCCGGCGTTGCTCAAGGCCGAAAGCAATGTCGAGGACGGCACGCTGGAAGACAGCCGGCTGGTGTTCACGCTCGACTTCGTCGATCTGTCGTTTGTCGTCGACCGCAGCAAGACGGCCAATGCCGAGGCGATGTTCCAGGCATTGTCGGCGGCCTCGAAGGATGGGCGGTCGGTGCAGGTCTGGTTCGACCCCGCCGTCGCGTCGGTCGATCGCGACAAGGGTCTGCCCGTTTTCGCCGTTGCCAAGCTGGTGGCTGGCGACAAGACGATTCTTGGTTACGAGCTCTCGGCGGCGCCAGCTGGGGTGGAGACCGCCGAGCGAGCGCTGGCACAGGGCGTCGCCTATTCAGTTGCCGGCCAGTCGAAGATGGCGCTGCCGCTGCTCGACCGCGCGCTGGCCGAAAAGGGCCTGACGGCGAAGCTCAGAGTGCTGGCGCTCAAGACCCGCGCCGATCTCAGGGAAGACGATGCGCTGGCCGATAACCCACCCGGCGAGGCGCGCGATCAGGCGTTGCTGGCGGCGCTGGACGATGCCCGCGCCTGGCAGAAGGCGGCCCCCGACGAGGCCAAGGCGGCATTCCAGGTTGCGCGCGTGCTGGAAACCCTCGGCGCTTACGACGATGCGATCGCCATTTATAAAGACGGGCTGCTGCGCTGGCCGGCCGAATCGGCCACCGTCTATCGTGGCCTCGAATGGGCCTATCGCGACCTCGGCAAGCTGCGCGAGGCATCGGAGTGGCTCGACCGGCTCGGTGCCATCAACGGCTGGAACGCTACCATGCCGTATCATTACCACCGCGGCTGGTTGTTCGACCTGATGGATTTGCCGGAAGCGGCAATTGGCGAATACACCGAGGGCCTTAAGGCGCAGCCGGATTATGAGGGCGCATTCTGGCGCCGGTCATGTTCCTACGCCGCCAATGGCCAGATCAAGGAAGCCTCCGACGACTTCCGGACCTTCCTGACGCTTCACGCACGCGACATGCAAGGGGTGGCGCCGTCGCCCTCCAGCCGGTTTGACGACCACCGGTATGGTGAAGTCGAGCAAATTCTTAAGCAGACCCTGGCGGTGGACCCGGCCCGCAAGGTTACCGGCTTATGCGAGGGGACCTGGGATTGGGGCATCGGTAAACGCCCGCGTTCCAAGCTTCTGCCCTGAGGGTTTGGTTCACGGCGCGCAATAATCTGGAAATCTTCTAACCTTAACCTATTTCCCTAGCGTTTTCGCGGCGATTCCCCAAAGATTCCCTGTTTTCCTGGGCCGACTCCTGGTCTAAACCCATTCTAAATCGGTGCAGCGCAGCCGCCCCGACGTTTGGGGGTCGCGGGGCTTGCCCGTGCGTAAGGGAATTCGATGGAAAAACTGCTCCTGGAATACCTGCCAATCCTGATCTTCATCGCGATCGGGGCGGCCATCACCATTTTCCTGGTGATCGTGCCCTACGTGATCGCGCCCAAGAGCCCGGACCCGGAAAAGCTCTCGGCCTACGAGTGCGGCTTCAACGCCTTCGGCGATGCCCGCATGAAGTTCGACGTGCGCTATTACCTGGTCTCGATCCTGTTCATTATTTTCGATCTCGAAGTGGCGTTCCTGTTTCCCTGGGCGGTGACGCTGGGCGCGACGGGCGTGTTCGCCTTCTGGTCGATGGTGGTGTTCCTGGGTGTACTGACCATCGGCTTCATCTATGAATGGAAGAAGGGAGCCCTCGAATGGGAGTGATCCCGGCAGGAACCGCAGCTCGCGCGGGCGTCGAAGGGGCTGGGCCGATCGCGCCCAACGATCCCTATTTCGAGGCGATGAAGGCCGAATGGGCCGACAAGGGATTTCTGGTCGCCCCGTTCGATATGCTGGTCAACTGGGCCCGCACCGGTTCGATGTTCTGGATGACCTTCGGGCTCGCCTGCTGCGCCGTGGAAATGATGCAGGCGTCGATGCCGCGTTACGATCTCGAGCGTTTCGGGATTGCGCCGCGCGCGTCGCCTCGCCAGTCCGACGTGATGATCGTCGCCGGCACGCTGTGCAACAAGATGGCGCCCGCTCTGCGCAAGGTCTACGACCAGATGCCCGAGCCGCGCTATGTCGTGTCGATGGGCAGCTGCGCCAACGGCGGCGGCTATTATCATTACAGCTATTCGGTCGTGCGCGGATGCGATCGCATCGTGCCGGTCGACATCTACGTGCCCGGCTGTCCGCCGACGGCGGAAGCGCTGGTCTATGGCCTGTTGATGCTGCAGCGGAAAATCCGCCGCACGGGCACGATCGACAGGTGAACAGGGGGGAATGCCATGATTGTTCGCATTTGGACGGCCGAAGCACTGCACGAAGACGCTGATGAATATCGCCATCACTTCCATGACGAACTGATGCCGAAATTGCGCGGGTACGACGGTTTCATCAGTGCCGAAGCGCTCGAACGTCACGGCAAGAACGTCAAGGACGATGTCGAGTTCGTCATCATCACGCGTTGGGAAAGCATGGATGCGATCCGCAAGTTCACCGGCAGTCACGAGGAAGTCGCCGTGATCGAGCCCGACATCCGCGCTTCGCTGAAGCGTTACGACACGACGGTGAAGCTCTACATCCACGTTGCCGAGGAGTGGAAATGACCGATCCTGCCGGGCTGGGTGAAAAGATCGTTGCCGCATGCGGGGCCGTCACGACCAAGGTCGCGTACGGCGAACTGACCGTGTGCGCCGAGGCGAAGGACATCGTGCATGTGCTGGTGACGTTGCGCGACGAATTCGGCTTCCGCACCCTGATCGACATCTGCGGTGCCGATTATCCCGCGCGCGAGAAGCGGTTCGACGTCGTCTATCATCTGCTGTCCCTGACCCGGAACGCGCGCATCCGGGTCAAGGTGCAGACCGACGAGGCGACGCCGGTGCCGACCGCGATCGGCGCGTTTGCCGGCGCGCAATGGTTCGAGCGCGAGGCCTGGGACATGTACGGCATCACCTTCGCCGGCCATCCCGACCTCAGGCGCCTGCTGACCGACTACGGCTTCGAAGGCCATCCGCTGCGCAAGGATTTCCCGGTCACCGGATTCGTCGAACTGCGCTACGACGACGACCAGAAGCGCGTCGCCTACCGGCCCGTGGAACTGGTCCAGGAATTTCGCGAGTTCGATTTCCTGAGCCCGTGGGAAGGGGCGGAGAGGGTGATGAAGGGGGAGTAGGGAGTAGGGAGTAGGGAGTAGGGAAAAGAATTGTGCGGCGAACAGATCTCATCCTATCGGGACTTGAAGATATGGCAGGAGGCGATGTCTTTGGCCGAGGCGTGCTATCGAGCTACGCGCGATTTTCCCAAATCGGAGACATTCGGTTTGACGAGTCAAATCCGTCGTGCTGCAGCTTCCGTCCCCGCCAACGTCGCCGAAGGATATGGAAGGGAGAGCACCCAGTCGTACATTCAGCACCTTCGCATCGCGCAGGGCTCTCTCAAGGAACTGGAAACGCATTTGTTGTTGTCGAGCCGTGTCGAAATAATGCCCGCCGCAATTGGCGATCCGTTGCTTGCCCATGCGACGGAGGTTGGAAAGATGTTACGTATGCTTATTCGCGCACTGCAACGAAAGCGTGAGGGTTGAGATGAATAGTACTCCCTACTCCCTATTCCCTACTCCCCATTCGCTACTCCCTTGTGGTGCACCATGAACGACTACACCTCCTTCCGCCCCGACGAATGCCCGCCCTGGCTGAAGGACGGCGCCAAGAGTGAAGACGGCCGCATCACCATCAACTTCGGGCCGCAGCATCCCGCTGCGCATGGCGTGTTGCGCCTCGTGCTCGAGCTTGACGGCGAGCTGGTCACGCGCGTCGATCCGCATATCGGTCTCCTCCATCGCGGCACCGAGAAGCTGATGGAGCACAAGACCTATCTGCAGAACGTGCCCTATTTCGACCGCCTCGATTACGTCGCGCCGATGAACCAGGAACACGCTTATTGCCTGGCGATCGAGAAGCTGCTCGGGCTGGAAGTGCCCAAGCGCGGGCAATATGTCCGCGTGCTGTTCTGCGAGGTCGGGCGGCTGTTGTCGCATCTGTTGCAGATCACCACCCAGGCGATGGACGTTGGCGCGCTCACCCCGCCGCTGTGGGGCTTCGAAGAGCGCGAAAAGCTGATGAATTTCTATGAGGCGGCGTGCGGCGCGCGCATGCATGCCAACTATTTCCGCCCCGGCGGCGTGCATCAGGATCTGCCGGGCAAGCTGATCGAGGACATGCTCGCCTTCTGCGACACCTTCCCGAAGGTGATCGACGACATCGAGGGTCTGCTTACCGAAAACCGCATTTTCAAGCAGCGCAATGTGGAAATCGCCAAGCTGACGCGCGAAGCGGCGGAAAGCTACGGCCTCACCGGCGTGTTGCTGCGTTCCACCGGCGTGCCGTGGGATCTGCGCCGCGCCCAGCCGTACGAGTGCTACAGCGATCTCGAATTCCAGATTCCGGTCGGCAAGAACGGCGACAATTACGACCGCTACTGCATGCGCATCGAAGAAATGCGCCAATCGACCAAGATCATGAAGCAGTGTCTTCAGAACCTGCCGTCCGGGCCGGTGATGTCGGTCGACCACAAGGTGGTGCCGCCGCGCCGCGCCGAGATGAAGTCGTCGATGGAAGCGCTGATCCATCACTTCAAGCTGTACACGGAAGGGTTCAAGGTGCCGGAAGGCGAGGTCTATGCCGCCGTGGAAGCGCCCAAAGGCGAGTTCGGCGTCTATCTCGTGTCGGACGGCACCAACAAGCCGTACCGCTGCAAGATCCGCGCGCCGAGCTATGCGTCGCTGCAGGCGCTCGAATATTTCACCAAAGGCCACATGCTGGCCGACGTATCGAGCGTGATCGGTTCCATCGACGTCGTGTTTGGGGAGGTGGACCGGTGA